>JAACDT010000089.1 GCA_009936885.1 Alphaproteobacteria bacterium | reverse complement strand
TCTATCTAGATAAATAGATTGCAAATCAAAATAGCGAACACAAAATTTGCTTTTTTATGCATCTCCAGAACACCGTTTTAAAACACGCAATCTGCTTTCAAACTCACCCCTATCCACATAACAACCATGAAGATGTCTAAATCCGGTTTCCGGGTCAAACGCATCTCTTCCATGCATAATTCTGCGATTATCAAACACTACCATTTCCCCAGCTGCTAATCGCAGACTAATAAGATAAGCATTACTTCTCGTCATCTTCATAAACTTGCTATAAGCCCTATAATAAGACTTCATGAGTTTTGGATCTATATCCAGAAAGTCAGCAATATGAGCATTAAAACAAATCTCGTTAATCTTGCCATCTAGGTTAAGCGTAATTACATGTTTTCTGCTTCTAATATCCGTATTTTCATCATAAAATCTAAATGGAATTGATACAGAGGATAACATATTAAAAGCCTCGATATCGTTCGCACGCAAATCTGTTGATATTGCCAAGCCGTCTGCAAAGGTTGACCCGCCGCCTTCTGCTTCATTCGCAAGACAGTGTAAAAACTGAAACCCAGGGGGAAGTTCTTGATTGGGAAGGTCGGTATGTGGCGGCAAGGCAACTGCAGTATAGGCCAAATTATTCGGATTAGGTTTTGATTGCACCTGAAAGGTAGAGCCAAAGTTAGTTTCGCGAAGAAACCCTATTCGCTTTGCAACCTCCATACCAGCATCATGTCTTGCATCTAATCCCGTGACTAACGACAATCCAAAACTTTGCGTATTTTCTAGCCATGTCGCTAATGCACCATCATCCTCAAGCAACTCCTTAGCTTTAGCGGTTGGTAGTTTGTCTATGCCCATACCGCCACGCCAAAATCTTTTTCTAATAGCCGCAGGGTCAGATGCTCTTTTGCCTGGCTTGTGATGATACAACCAGTCCAAATTATATCTGGTAGAATTCGCTCTATCGCTCCAATTTAACATCAGAACATCATCTTTTATAAATGCTTTTGTTAGGGTGATATCAAGCGGTATTGACGTCAGGTCCGTCATTCGCTCATTTGTATCTTTATGAAACCCAGCAGGGTCATTATCACGAAGCCACAGAAACGGATATGAGCTGTCAGAATTATCTGACCATTTAATGTGAATCATATCCATTTCATTGTCCTGAAATAATTCAGTCATTATGTCCTCCTTTGCTAGAGTATCAGATTAAATGAGCTATTTACATCTGGTGGAAGCCACCAATCATGGACGCTGTAATAGTTCATATTGGTAAAGAGCCCTGATATAGTATGCTTAAAACCCTTGTCATAAATGTGAAATCCTATTTACAACAATTAAGTGAAACAACTATTAATCACAAAGTTTTTTTTCAAACCTATTTTTGCTAGGTTAGAATATATACCCTGTCACAGGGGTGACAATTTTAGGCTAATCCGCCCTGAACCCTGAGAAATTCAGCAAGTTGTGGAACGCCAACCCCTTTTTTCATGGAGCCAAAAATAAACGGAAGCGCCCCCCTATTCTGTTTAGTATCCTCACGCATCTGCTCAATATCCACATCAACATGTTCTGCAAGCTCAATTTTATTGACGACAAGCATATCTGATTTCATCAATGCAGGTCCTTTTTTGCGCGGTATGTCGGCGCCCATACAAACATCAATCACATAGATTGTAAGATCTACCAGCTCTGGGCTAAATGTCGCTGCTAGATTATCTCCGCCTGATTCAAGAAGTATCAATTCTAAATCTGGTATACGGTTTTTTAGCTCATCAATTGCAGCTAGATTAACAGATGCATCCTCACGAATAGCAGTATGGGGGCATCCACCAGTTTCAACACCGCAAATTCTATCAGAAGATAATACCTGAGCGCGAACAAGATAATCAGCATCTTCTCTGGTATATATATCATTTGTAATAACAGCCATAGAAACATCTGAAGCAAGTATTTTGCATAATGCCTCTGTCATACTGGTCTTGCCAGCACCAACTGGCCCGCCAATACCAACCCTTAACGGGCCAAATTTTAATCTATCTCTTGTCATGTTCTATATATCCTAGGATTTGATTTTTCATGCATCATAGACATGATTTCTGACATAAATGAAGCACTTCCAAGCTGTTCAAGACCTGCTACATCCAACTTATTATTTACCTGCTCTATTATTCTACACAGCGTTACAAGACAATCCTGCCCAGCCTGTTGACCAATCGGAATAATACGAACACCAACTGAAATAAGACTAGCAGCAAAGGCTTGCAAATAGCTCTGAGTTGTAAGCTTAATATCTATCTTTCTTCTTCTAGCGGCCATGCCTACAGCAACAGGATAAGCAAGGCCCAGCGCTAACTCGGTGCCATAGCTACCATTAACGGCACGGCTGAAAGACTTACCCAACTCAATTGTTTCTTGATATCTCTCTCTGCTCGAACATAAAGCAAGACATAAGCTATTTACATCACTAATGCCCTCATAGGCCGCTTTCAAAAACAAACCATCATTCCAACCAGAACCACTAGTAAGAAGGCAACTTATCCACCGGGTTAAACTATCTTTATCTGAAACCAAGCCATGCTGAATTGCCGCTTCAAGACCGTGAGAATAGCTAAAAGCACCCGTTGGAAAAGCAGGTGAAAACCAAGCCTGAAGAACCATTATGTCATTATGATACGAATTCATTGTTGTATTTCAGTGATGATGAGCGTGCTTGATAGGCAGCTCTGATTTACTATTTTCGTCACTATGTTCATGATTGTGTTCGTGACTATGCGTTCTGCCATGGCCATAAGCGCCTCCCTCTGGGGTAAAAGGTGCCTCTAATTTTTCAATTTGAGCACCTAACAATCGTAGCATATGCTCTAGAACGTGATCTTGCTGAATAAGCAAATAATCTGTTTTTATCTGACATGGTGTATGCCTATTTCCAATATGCCATGCTATGCGGGCAAGATTGGCATCTGTGACTTTCATGATTGGTTCAGGCTTTGGATGTATCGCTATGATTCGCCCATCATCAAGCACAAACCCGTCTGTTGCAGATAAAGAACGTGTTTCTGGCAGTTCTACAAGGAAAGCCTCTCCGCTATCTGATACCAGGCGCTTACGCCTCAGAAACCGTGCTTCATAATCCAATGTTATCGTATCAGCTACATTCTCCGCTTTAATATTAGCTTCGATTTGTTGTGAAATATGCATAATTATATTCCCCTTTTTTCTGATTAGAACAGAAAATAACGTTGTGCCATCGGTAATTCTTGCGCTGGCTCACAGGTCAGCAGCTCTCCATCAGCACGCACCTCATAGGTTTCAGGATGCACCTCTATTTCAGGCATATGATTATTCATAACCATATCTTCTTTGGAAATAGTTCTGGTATTTTGCACGGCGCGAGTTTGTTTCGCTAATCCTAGTTCCGAGCCAATATTATTATCCTGCGCAGCTCTACTCACAAAACAAATAGCCGACTGCTCAACTGAACGCCCGAATGATGCGAACATTGGACGTGAATATACTGGCTGAGGTGTTGGGATAGATGCGTTGGGATCTCCCATTTGCGCAACAGCAATACTTCCACCAAGAAGCACCATTTCTGGCTTAACACCGAAAAAAGCAGGATTCCACATAACCAAATCGGCACGCTTGCCAACAGCAATACTCCCAATATGTTCAGAAATTCCATGGCAAATTGCAGGGTTAATAGTATATTTGGCGATATATCTCTTCACCCTTAGATTATCATTATCTCCTGTTTCTTTAGGAAGCCTGCCACGTTGCACTTTCATTTTATGAGCGGTTTGCCAGGTACGTGTAATAACTTCTCCAACCCTGCCCATAGCTTGGCTATCAGATGCAATAATAGAAAATGCCCCCATATCATGAAGGATATCTTCTGCTGCTATGGTCTCTTTTCTAATTCTGCTTTCAGCAAACGCAACATCTTCTGGGATGGACCTGTCGAGATGATGGCAAACCATCAACATATCAAGATGTTCTTCAAGCGTATTGACTGTATAGGGTCGTGTAGGATTTGTTGAAGAGGGAATTACATGCCTCTCGCCACACACTTTGATAATGTCAGGCGCATGACCACCGCCTGCGCCCTCTGTGTGAAACGCATGGATTGTGCGCCCTTTCATCGCGGCGACCGTATTCTCAACAAACCCACTTTCGTTAAGCGTATCTGTGTGAATCATCACCTGTATATCCATTGCGTCTGCCACCGACAGACAATTGTCAATCGCAGCAGGCGTAGTTCCCCAATCCTCATGCAGTTTCAATGCACAGGCTCCAGCTTTTATTTGCTCTTCAAGCGGCATAGGCAGCGCTGCATTGCCTTTCCCGGCAAACCCTAAATTCATTGCAAAACTATCTGCTGACTGAAGCATTCTTGAAATATGCCATGCACCAGGGGTGCAGGTGGTAGCAAGCGTTCCATGTGCAGGGCCTGTTCCGCCTCCAAGCATCGTTGTAAGACCTGAATGCAACGCATCATCAATCTGTTGCGGGCAAATAAAATGAATATGGCTGTCAAAACCGCCAGCTGTTATAATATGACCCTCGCCTGCTATAGCTTCAGTTGATGGACCAATAATGATATCCACCGCTTGCTGTGTGTCTGGATTTCCTGCTTTGCCAATGGCTTGAATCAAGCCATCTTTTAGCCCTATATCAGCTTTGTAAATTCCGTTAACATCGACAACCAAGGCATTGGTGATAACAGTATCCACAGCCCCATCAGCTCTCGAAACCTGCGATTGCCCCATGCCATCACGAATAACCTTACCACCACCAAATTTTACTTCATCTCCATAGGTGGTTAAATCCTGCTCAACTTCGATGAATAGCTGGGTATCGGCAAGCCGAACCTTATCGCCTGTTGTCGGGCCATACATATCTGCATAAATTTTTCTTGATAGTGAGACTGGCATTATAACGCCCCCATGATTTTTTGATTAAATCCGAAAACAGCCCGTCTACCGCCCAAAGGCACAAGCTGAATTTCTCGCTCTTGACCAGGCTCAAACCTGACAGCGGTTCCAGCTGCTATATCAAGTCTCATGCCACGAGCTTCAGCCCTGTCAAAAACCAATGCAGAATTCGCTTCATAAAAATGATAGTGGCTTCCAACTTGTATGGGCCTGTCACCTGAATTAGCAACTAGAACTCGAATGGCCTTTCGGTCTGCATTCAGTAAGATGTCATCATCCTTGGTTATTACCTCGCCTGGTATCATCACAACATCTCCTTCATCGTATTGGGTGATGGACCGTGACCAATTTTGTTCCATCTGGAAATGTAGCCTCAACTTGAACGTCATGTATCATCTCTGCAATTCCGTCCATACAATCATCACGTGTTATAACATTTGCACCTGCTTCCATTAAATCTGCCACAGTGCGACCATCACGGGCGCCCTCAACAACATAATCAGTAATAAGCGCGATAGCCTCTGGATAATTTAGTTTTACCCCTCTCTCTTTTCGGTTTCGAGCCACCATTGCTGCCGTAGAAATGAGCAATTTGTCTTTTTCTCTTGGACTGAGTTTCACGTTTATTCTCCTTGCTAATTATATTCGACTTACTATGTCTGCCACACTCTTGGCATTGGGTGCCCTCTGAGAGCGCATAGAATCTTATTTAAATCTGTTCTTCCCCCGGCACTATAATTACTAACAAGCCTGACTATCAGCTTTTCGTTAAGATAGGTTGCTGCACACATTGAATTTTCCGAAGCTAAGTTTTTCTCAATAATGGGCTTCAGATACTCTGTATTTGCGCCCACACAGATAATTGTAGATATCATTCTAGAGCCATTTATGCCTGCATTTGAGTTCAGTAACGCTTCAACATCATCGCCTATTCGCAGTGATTCTGCATGAAACAGGATACCCTCCTTATATAATCTCCAATTATCCGTGAAGTAGCATTTTTCAATCTTCTCACCCATTGCTTGGCGCCCAAGAATTATTGTTTCTGCTATAAGGCAACTACTATCTGCTGACATATTCAGATTGATGGTTCTATCTACCGCAGCACCGTCGAAAATTATCGTTTCTTGGGGAAGCCAGTGCAAGGTTGCGGCTTTATCAAGGTTTAAATCAATGGAAATCCTAGCTGGATGCATGGAACTTTTATATAAACGCTCTGCTGTTTGGCTAGTGGCAACTAGTCTGCAATCAGATGCCTCTATGCTTATATCAACTATATCACCGCCAGTAATACCGCCAGCTGTATTAAGCAAAACCGCCTCTCGCATAGCGCCATATGTTTTAGGAAGTAATATTTTACTGCTGCCAGACTGATAGAGCCTTGTTACACGTGACCCATTAAGACCGAATTTTATCTGCCCGTTTGCGCGTTGCATCACAGTCCTTGGTCTAATTCCGTCCATCCCAAGCCGGCCAATCTCTTCTACTTCATTTGCGTCACACACCCCGATCTGATTACAGGTGGTAGCATCACACTGTGATAGTAGAAAGGCGTTTTTTTACATTACCATGCAAACTTTTTTGCACCACTAAAAAACCTATTAATAGCGCTAAAATCGGGTAACAACCAATAAGCAAGCGTTATTTCAATATCGGGTAGATACGGGTAAATCATTCGGTAACTATCAGAAGTCTCGTTAATAATTCTTTTTTATGCAAAATTCATTATAATTACTATTCACTTAATCTGACAGGCATCCTTGTGTTATGATAATGATACAAGATTGGAAGAAAAGAAATGAGCCCAAACAGATATCCTCGTGACCTAAGCGGTAAATTCTGTCAGCCAGAACAAATTAAATGGCCTAATGACGCAAAAATTGCTGTGCAGTTTGTTCTTAATTATGAAGAAGGCGGAGAGAATTGCCTATTGCATGGCGATTCACAATCAGAGGGGTTTCTATCTGAAATTGTAGGGGCGGTTCCATGGCCAAATCAGCGCCATTGGAATATGGAGAGTATTTATGAATATGGTGCAAGAGCCGGATTCTGGAGAATATATGAGCTATTTACCCAGCACGCTATTCCAATAACAGTATATGCGGTGGCAACAGCCCTTGGCCGTAGCCCAGAGCAGGTGCATGCCATGCAATCTGCGAATTGGGAAATAGCCAGCCATGGCTATAAATGGATTGAGCATAAAGATCTTAGCCCTCACGAGGAAGAGGCGCTGATTAAAAAAGCTATCGAGCTTCATATGTCTGTTACTGGCGAGCCCCCTAAAGGATGGTATACGGGACGAGCTTCGATGAATTCTGTTGATCTTGTGTGCAAACAAGGCTCAATAGAATATATATCTGATTCCTATGCAGATGACCTGCCTTACTGGCATGTTTATAGGGACAAGCCACACCTTATTATCCCCTACACATTGGATGCAAACGATATGCGATTTGCAAATGTCCAAGGATTTAATTCTGGGGATCAGTTTTTTGCTTATTTAAAAGATAGTTTTGATAGTCTGTATCGTGAGGGTGCAAACGGAAAACCAAAAATGCTTTCGATTGGCTTGCATTGCAGATTAATCGGCAGGCCAGGGCGCATAGAATCACTCATTAAATTTCTATCCTACATTCAAGGCTTCAGTGATGTTTGGTACCCTCGCAGGATAGATATTTCTGATTACTGGCATACTAACTATCCGTTTGATATGTCCGCATGGCAGAGCAGAGTAACCAGTCTATCAGAGCAAGCTTTTATCAAGAAATTCTCAGAAATATTTGAAAATGGCCGATGGATTGCTGAGGGGGCCTATAAATTAGACCTCGGGCCATCACATAATACGGCAATTGGACTTCATAATGCATTATGCCGAATATTCAGAAGTGCACCCTATGAGACGCGAAAGAAGTTGGTTGAGGCGCATAGCGGCGGGCAAAAAAAGCCTATGATTTTTGAAAAACTTATTTCAGAGCAAAACAAAGATATAGCGTGCGCTCTGGACGAGCAATTTTCTACGAAATTCGGTTTTAAATATACATTATCAGAAACAGATGCTAATAATTGTGATGTTCTTCAAAATCTGCGAGAGCGATTAGAATCTGATTATATGACTGAATTTGCTGAGAATTGTCGTCAAATTGAAAAAATCGCACTTGAAAAGATTTCTATGTTAATTTGAAGATTAAAAGCTAAAAAAGCCTCAGAGGATTAACGTGACAATTCTTAAATCAAATTATACCTATGCCTTGCCTGAAGCAGGCCTTCCACCTCAAACAGAACGATTTGCAGATCGTGCCATCTTTACGAACGCATATGCCTTTATCCCGCGCGAAGTGATGACCGATATTGTGACGAGTTCTTTGCCTTTCTGGCAGAACACACGGCTATGGGTAATCGCACGCCCCCTTACCGGATTTTCGGAGACTTTTTCACATTATATTATGGAAGTAGCAGCAGCAGGAGGGTCAGATAGACCAGATGATGATAGTGCCGCTGAACATGTGTTATTTATTGTCGATGGCTCAATAGAGCTGGAATATGACGGCGAATCCCATAATTTAGAAGCTGGTGGATATGCCTATTTGCCAGCCGGGCTTGACTGGCGGTTACATAATAACAGTGCTGAAAAAGCTGTTTTTCACTGGATTAGAAAGCGATATCTCGATGTTAGCGGGATTGACAGGCCACTGCCTTTTATCACATCAGACAAGGCTGTAATACCAGTTTCTATGCCAGATACAGATGGGGCATGGCAAACCAGTCGGTTCGTTAACCCATCTGATATCAGCCACGATATGCATGTAAATATTGTAACTTTTCAGCCTGGAGGTGTTATCCCATTTGCTGAAACACATGTGATGGAGCATGGCCTTTATGTACTCCAAGGCAAAGGTGCCTATTATTTAAATGGCGATTGGCGCGAGGTAGAAGGAGGCGACTACATGTGGCTTCGTGCCTTCTGCCCACAAGCCTGTTATGCGGCTGGGAATATACCGTTCCGCTATTTATTATATAAAGATGTAAACAGGCATATGCCACTACATTTATAGGGATGCACTTTAATGGCCAATGATGCGCATTCTATATCCCATATAGAAATCACTGCTGAACTATTCAAACCCTTTGGTGATTTGCTTCAGCTCAAAGATACTGCGGACATGCTGATAAATCAGGATATGTGCGAGAGACATCACAACTTAGCAGATATTGATTTTGAGGATGGCGGCAAGCCAGGAATTAGCCTGTTCAATGCTAAACCGCGAAGCCTGCCCTACAAATTAGAAATGATGGAGCGTCATCCAAAAGGAAGTCAGGCCTTTATCCCAATGTATGAGCAACCCTTTTTAGTTATTGTAGCTGAAGATAATGGCGGCGTGCCAGACACACCAGTTGCATTCCTAACGCAGGTGCATATGGGTATTAATTTTCATAAAAATACTTGGCATGGTGTTTTAACGCCCCTTAAAGCCCCAGGAATATTTGCTGTAATTGACCGGATAGCCTCAGATAAAAATCTTGAGGAGTACTGGTTTAGCACTTCTTACATTATCACCTAATATTATCCACTAGGGATATTTCATTTATCTATTATCTGGAAGAATTGCCGAATTAAATATCAGTTTTTCAAATGTTTTATCATTAATAAGGCTCAGGCATCTCATTATCACCCAAGTAATGGCAAATACAAATATACCCCTTGCTAACAAGATTACAAACAAGGACGGGCCTAATAACATTAATACTGCCGTATCCTCAAACAAGGAGTGAAATAAATTTATCAGTATAAGGGCGCCTGCCGCTGATTTTGCAGGCACCAATCCTTGTTTGACATTTTGCATGAGCAAGCCACCGCCAAACGCCAAACCGAGCGTAAAACCTACAATAACGATAGTTGATGCTTGTTCTCCAATTTCTAGTAATTTTAAGAACGGGCTCATTAATCTGTGAATGAGTTTCTCAATACCAAGCAGGCGTAAAATTTCAAGTCCTACCATAAGTAGAACGATAACTAATTGAATAAAAAATAATCCCATCAGCTGGTCCCTGCCCCATTGCAGCCAGTCAGGATTTTCAGTGATCCTAGGCAGATTCAATATTGCCGTC
>JAACDT010000088.1 GCA_009936885.1 Alphaproteobacteria bacterium | reverse complement strand
GTAATTACTGGCATTGGTATGGTAACGCCCTTGGGACAGGGGGGTGCCTCTAACTGGCAAGATTTGCTAGCTGGAAAATCCGGTATATCGAAAATTAAATCCTTCGATGTGTCTGACATTTCATGTCAGATAGCGGGTTCTGTTCCCAATAAGGACGAGCCAAACGGCCTTGATTTGGATAATTTTATCGAGCCGAAAGAACAGCGTAAAATTGACCGGTTCATTCAGTTTGGTATCGTTGCTGCTATTGAAGCAGTTGAAAATTCAAAATGGGCTCCAAAAACGGTTTTAGAGCAGGAACGCTCTGGGGTGATGATAGGCTCTGGAATCGGCGGTCTGCAAACCATTGTAGAGACTGCAGAGCTTATGAATGAGCGCGGGCCTCGCAGAATAAGCCCATTTTTCATTCCCTCTGCTTTGATAAATCTGATTTCTGGACATGTTTCAATTAAATACGGATTTAAAGGCCCTAACCATTCGGTGGTAACAGCCTGTTCTACAGGTGCTCATGCCATTGGTGACGCGGCTAGAATAATCGCACTTGATGATGCGGATATCATGGTTGCTGGCGGGGCAGAGGCCGCAGTATGCAGATTAGGGATGGCTGGATTTGCCGCCGCAAGAGCATTATCTGGCAAATATAATGACACACCTGAAATTGCCTCTCGGCCATGGGATACCGGGCGAGACGGTTTTGTAATGGGTGAGGGAGCTGGCGTGGTTGTTTTAGAAGAGCTAGAACATGCTGTTGCAAGAGGCGCTACCATTTATGGTGAGGTTAAAGGGTATGGTATGTCTGGTGATGCTCATCATATCACCGCACCTGCTTCTGACGGAGATGGCGGATTTAGAGCGATGAGAAATGCGCTTAAAAAGGCAAATTTAGAGCCGAATGACATAGGCTATATTAATGCACATGGTACCTCCACCCCACTTGGGGATGTCATCGAAGCAGGGGCAGTTATGCGCTTGTTTGAGGGATGCCTTGAGAGCGTGTCAATGTCATCTACCAAAAGTGCGACTGGACATTTATTAGGTGCCGCAGGCGCGATTGAGGCTATTTATTCTGTACTTGCGGTAAGAGATAATATCCTTCCTCCGACGTTAAATTTGAATAATAAGGAGAAGACAATAGAAGCGTTGGACTTGGTTCCCCTAATATCACGCAAGAAAGAAATTCGTAACGCTATGTCGAACTCATTCGGGTTTGGTGGTACTAACGCATCCTTAATCATTGGTGAGGTCGATTAGGCAGATGAAACAGGCGTTCAGGCTGTTAATGCGCCTTACTCTCCTTTTTACATTTTTAGCTGTTGGTATTGGTATTGCAGGATATGTATTAGCTGATTTTGTAACCAATTCTGCTGGTAGAAATGAAAGTGCTGAAATCATACTTGTGCAGCCAGGAGATGGCGATAATACCATAAGCTGGAAGTTATATCGTCATCAGATTATTCCTAATAGATTTTATTATTTTCTTGCTAAATATACCTTAAGTGAGCTGTTTGTTCCAAAGGTCGGAGAATATGAAATTCCAGCGCGAAGCACACTTGCTAAAACCATGGGTATTCTTAATGCTGGCGTATCTCTGCAACGAAAAGTAACTTTTCCTGAAGGGATAACATCACAAAAAATCATATCTATTCTTAATAAATCGCCCTTTATGCGCGGTCAAATTATAGATGTTCCAGAAGAAGGAAGTCTGTTTCCAGATACTTATTTTTATACTCACGGTATGTCGAGACACGAAATTCTTAAAAAAGCAGAACAAAAATTTGAGATGACGCTTGCTGAATTATGGTCAGATAGAAAAGCTAATCTGCCCATAACATCACCAAGACAGGCGGTTATTCTTGCGTCTATTGTAGAACAGGAAACAGGTCAGCCAGAAGAAAGGGCCCTTGTCGCATCTGTTTTTATTAACCGATTAAACTTAAAAATGCCGTTACAGTCAGATCCCACTGTTATTTATGGTCTTGAAAAAAAAGGGGTAGCTCCTAAACGTCTATTAAAAAAGCACTTAAAAGAAATGCATGAATGGAATACCTATATGCTTCGTGGCTTGCCAAAAACAGCCATCTCTAATCCAGGCCTTGCTTCTCTTCAGGCTGTTTTAAACCCCGCATCAGGTGACTATTTGTATTTTGTTGCAGATGGTCTCGGAGGACATAGATTTGCGAAAACACTGGACGAGCATAATAGGAATGTAAGACAGTACAGAAAATTTATGGCAGATAAAAACCAACAGGAAACAATTCGGAAATGAACCTCGAGATAACCAGACGTGGTCTTATGCTTGTATTATCCTCTCCTTCTGGTGCTGGCAAAACGAGTATATGCAAAAAGCTCCTTGAGCAGGAAAAAGAACTTACACTTTCTGTATCAGCAACAACACGCACAAGACGTCCAGGAGAAGTTGAAGGCGCGGATTATCAATTTATTTCAACCCTAGAATTTGAAACGCTAATTAATAAAGCCCAGTTTTTAGAATATGCAAAGGTCTTTGGTCATTATTACGGCACACCATCACATCTAGTAGAAAATAGCCTTCAATCTGGAAGAGATGTTTTATTTGACATTGATTGGCAGGGAACACAGCAGCTAAAGGCAAAAGCACGGCAAGATCTTGTATCTGTTTTTATTCTACCTCCGTCTATAAAGGAATTGGAGAAAAGACTTTTTAAACGTGCTCAGGATACAATTGAGGTAGTGGCTGAGCGCATGTCGAAATCATCAAACGAAATGAGCCATTATCCAGAATATGACTATGTGATTATCAATTATAATTTAAACCAATCTGTGCAGCAAGTACAATCAATACTGCATGCTGAAAGATTGCGCAGAGAAAGACAGGTTGGTTTAGTGGAGTTTGTAAAACAGCTTCGCTCACAGCTTTAAGTTTATATAAAATATAATTTCATAACCGATTTACTATGCCACTGCTAAGTGCGGCTTGCGATATTTTTTTATTATATTTGTGTTGCCAAATGATTAGCAAGCTTGCAAAAATATTCAGTTGGTAATTCCTGAGGCCTTGATTGCGGGTCAATTCCAAGAGAGGCGAGCATATCCGCGCCGCCAAATTGTTTAAAACTGGCGCGAAGCATTTTCCGGCGCTGATTAAACGCAATTTGTGTTACTTTTTCGAGATGTTTTAAAGAGCAATCAAATTCAGGCTTTTGCCGCGGAATAAGCTGTAT
>JAACDT010000337.1 GCA_009936885.1 Alphaproteobacteria bacterium | reverse complement strand
TTGATATTTGAGCTGATGCCTCTACCAATGCCCGCATAAGATCAATGTCATAATTATCGTGCTTGCCCTGCAATACAGCCGCAATCCTCTCAAGCCCCATCCCCGTATCAATAGAGGGCTTTGGCAAATCGATTCGCCCAGCCTCAGTCTGCTCATACTGCATAAATACAAGGTTCCAAATCTCAATAAATCTATCACCATCCTCATCAGCAGAACCAGGCGGTCCGCCTTGGATATGCTCCCCATGGTCATAAAAAATCTCCGAACAGGGACCACATGGGCCAAGATCCCCCATCGACCAGAAATTATCAGAAGTGCTAATTCGGATTATCCTATCATCCGATAACCCTGCAATTTTTTTCCATAGCGATAATGCTTCCTCATCCTCATGATACACAGTAACTAACAATTTATTAGGATTAAGAGCATATTCCTTAGTTATCAAATTCCACGCCAACTCTATGGCCTGATCCTTGAAATAATCTCCAAATGAGAAGTTCCCCAGCATTTCAAAAAAAGTGTGATGCCGTGCCGTATAACCAACATTCTCAAGGTCATTATGCTTGCCGCCAGCTCTTACACATTTTTGAGATGTAACCGCCCGCTGATAGTCACGGTGCTCCATACCAGTAAAAACATTTTTAAATTGAACCATACCTGCATTTGTAAACATTAATGTAGGGTCGTTTTCAGGAACAAGAGGACTAGAGCTTACTTCATCATGACCATTCTGAGAAAAGTATGATAAAAATTTAGACCTAATATCATTTACATTCGACATGGAAATATCTGGCTCTCAATTCTAACTGTTTTTACCTAATTCATATATATAAGCAGACAAAAGCTACCTAATTTTGTACGGTAAATATAATGAATTTGTCTAGGTTATTATCTACAACAAAATTCTGAGAATTGAAAAACAAATAAAAAAGTAAAAAATTACCTAAAGGACCCCCAATTTACCTAGCTAAAGATAATTTTGGGAATCTCATGATTAAGAAATAACTTATTATTAGAACCAACCAAAAGCTGAATTATTCATTGACCTCTGGGTCATCAGCTATTGTCTCATCCAGCATTTGGCTTTGCACCAAACCAGCATTTTCACGAATAGCATGTTCAAGCTTATCAGAAACAGATGGGTTTTCATGCATAAAGGTCTTTGCGTTTTCGCGTCCCTGACCAATACGCTGCGATTCATATGAATACCATGAGCCTGATTTTTCAACCAACCCAGCAGCAACACCCAAATCAATTAGCTCGCCTGTTTTTGATATTCCCTCTCCATACATAATATCAAACTCAACCTGCCTGAACGGAGCAGCAACTTTGTTTTTTACTACCTTTACTCGTGTCTGGTTTCCCACAAGCTCATCCTTGTCTTTTATAGACCCTATTCTTCTTATATCTAATCTGACAGAGGCGTAGAATTTTAACGCATTTCCGCCTGTTGTGGTTTCTGGGCTTCCAAACATCACACCAATTTTTAATCTTATTTGGTTGATAAATATTACCAAACAATTTGACTTTGCAATAGAAGCTGTCAACTTTCGCAATGCTTGGCTCATAAGTCTTGCCTGAAGGCCAACATGAGTATCGCCCATTTCGCCTTCGAGTTCTGCTCTTGGAACTAATGCTGCAACCGAATCAACAACAAGCACATCTATAGCGCCAGAACGAACCAATGTGTCCGCCATTTCCAATGCCTGCTCTCCAGCATCTGGCTGTGAAATTAGTAAACTATCTCAATCCACCCCAAGTTTTTTGGCATAAACTGGATCCAAGGCGTGCTCTGCATCAACAAAGGCGCAATTACCACCTTCTTTTTGTGATTGCGCAACTGCATGCAAAGCTAACGTTGTTTTACCAGATGATTCTGGCCCGTAGATTTCAACAATTCTTCCTTTTGGAAACCCGCCAATACCAAGTGCAATGTCAAGTCCAAGTGAACCCGTTGATATTGCTTGAACATCTACAACTGAGTCATTCTGACCAAGGCGCATAACAGAGCCTTTTCCAAAAGCTTTTTCAATTTGACCAATTGCAGCCTCTAATGCTTTTGATTTATCGTCGCCTGCCATTTTCATTTCCACTACATTATTATTCAAATTTGCCTCCATCATGCATAGCCAAACTTCATTGTCCAGAAATGAATTATTGGACTGAAAAATCACACAAGTGTAATGTTCGTTAATGCCTTTTGTTTATGTTTTGTTCTTTTATATTGTACCTGTTTTGTTCTAATTGCAAGTAATTTTAGAATAATTTATCTAGCGAATATTCAAAAGAGGTTGGCAAGAGTTGATTAATACTCTGAATAAAGTGCCTATTAACGTTTTAAAATAGGGAAATTTCACGAAATTTGGGACCCATTTACCTCTTCTTCTTTAAGAATAAAAGCGTTTCATCTATTTAAAATATGTTGAATTGAGGTTAATTCATATCCCCTTATCTCAGACTTGCTTGAAGAAACACCACTAAGCTGGGGATTCCTTCCATTTAACGCAGAAAAGCCAGGTCCGTTATCCTGCACATGAAGCTGAAGCAAGTATCCACTATAATGTGGATTTTCATTTACATTAACATCAAACTTTTTTTGATTACCATTTGTTATCGTCCAAAAAGTCAAACCCACATTCGAATCGTCGTCCTGTTGTGTTTCTGGAACCTATCGGGTTTTAGGCACTTCCTTCATAGTTTGAAATGCATCCATAGAATTTCTTATTAATTGAAGTAGAATCAATGGTATTTCATCTTCTTCGATGAGAATTTTAGCCTCTATCAAGCATGCTGATATCTGTTTTTTAACGGAAGAAAATGAATTCTAAATTTATTCTTAACCAAACAACGCAAGAACTGTTTTTTTGAGATAATAAACTCAAGAAACTGATTTATTTACACTTTTTTGGCATACTAACATTAGCGCTATTAATATTGGTTTTCCTGCCAAACAGAGTTTGATCCGCAAGTTCGATCACTTTTTGTAGCTTTTCAGATAAGATCGAGGGCTGTTGATGATTTTACTTGATTTGTTCACACGCTATCATAAGAAACATAAGAACCATAAGATAATTATTTACATCATGAATAATCCTCTGAGCAAGCAATTTTTCTAATGAAGTCAAATCCTGTGACCCCGTTTCTTTA
>JAACDT010000087.1 GCA_009936885.1 Alphaproteobacteria bacterium | reverse complement strand
GCTAAAACAGCAAGAAGAAGCCTATCTGGTATCTATCGGGCTCTTATCTAACTTTGATGTTCGTGATGGGCTTATTGCAGATCTTGGAGGAGGCAGCCTTGAACTCGTATATGTAAAAAATCGGGAACTCATTCATTCTACAAGCCTCAATGTTGGGCATTTGAGTATCAAGCCTGTTTCTGAGATATTCGATATGATGCAGAAAGTCGACTGGCTGAAAAAAGCACGCGGATTAGATTTGTTCGGGGTAGGCGGCAGTTTCAGAGCGCTGGGTTCTGCATATATTCATAAAACCAGATACCCGCTTGGTATGTTGCATGCGCTTACCATGTCGAAAATGGCAACTAAGTCGCTATTGAACCAAATTCGCTCTGAGCCACCTGATTTGGAGGGCGTTCCTGAAGGCCGTCGGTCAACTATGCCAAAAGCGTCTGAGATAATTTCCTGTCTGTTAAAGACCTCTAAAGCAAATAATCTAGTGATAAGTGGAACCAGTATCCGAGATGGGGTTATTGCAACTGAAATTTCAGAACAACCAGACTTATCCCATTATCGAAAAAAAGACCCTCTACATGTTGCCTGCTCAGAGATTGCCACCCACAGATTGCGGTTTTCATCCGTAAATAAGGGGCTATATAAATTTATCAAGCCTTGTATTGAAACAGGCTCTAACTATATGGGCGATCTTAATACCAAGCGTCTGGTAAAGGCAGCATGCTTGCTTTCAGAATATTGCTGGGATGAAGAGCCGTCGATGCGTGCGGTTCTTGCCTATGAGAAGATAAATGCACTTCCTATTTATAGTCTGTCTCATCCAGAGCGTATGTGGACCTCACTGACCATATTTTATCGGTATAATGGTGTTAAATCTATTACAGAGAAGCCTCACTCATCTGAATTTATTCTATCAAAAACGCAACAGCAATATGCGCACTTTATAGGGCTTGGCTTGCGGTTTGGGCTGAATTTCAGTGCAGGGATAAATGCTAACTTAAAATTTTTAGAATTAAGTATTAACAAAACAACACTAACCTGTGAAATCGCTGCCCAAGCATCTAACTTGTTCACATCTCAAAATCAGCAACGCTTAAAAAGCTTTGGAAATACATTGTCTCTTGATACGCAAGTTTCTTACAATCACTAACGTTCGTGGATGGTATTCGTGACTAATATTGGTGACTGATATTACAGTAACGCACGCAAGTTTAGATTTCTGCCTGATGCTTAAGAAACATTCGCGTTGCTTCCTCCCATGAATAACTTTCTGCATGGGCTCTTGCTACTTTGCGCGGAATTTTCAATGCTTCCTGCACCGCATGAGCAAGGTTCTCTGACAGCAGGCCAGCTTTACTATTGCCAATGACATCTATCGGTGCAGCAGCCGGAAAGGCAGCAACTAGCACCCCACATGCCATAGCTTCTAGCAATACATGGCCAAAAGTATCTGTGCGGCTGGGAAACACAAAAACATCTGCTTGATTATAAATTTCTGGCAACTCGTTTTTACTTTTCTCTCCAAGGAAAATTACATCTGGATATGCCATTTTGAGTTTTGATAATAACGGTCCTGCTCCAACCACTATTTTTCTTCCCGCTAATTTTATGCTCAAAAAGGCTTCGATGTTTTTTTCAACAGCTATCCTCCCAACATAAAGATATATTGGCTCTTTATTATGTTTGCGATTGGAAAAGGGCGTGAAAATGTGTGTTTCCACACCTCTTGGCCAATAAACTGGATTTGCTATTCGGTAGTATTTCAATTCCTCAATAATAGACCCTGTTGGTGCAAGGACTGCTTCTGAGTGTTTATGAAACCAGCGCAAAAATGCATAGCTAATCGAAATAGGAAGGCCCGTTCGTGCTTTTACATAATCAGGAAACTTTGTATGAAAGGCTGTTGTATATTTTAATTTGTTTTTTACAGCATAATTTCTCGTTGCAATACCAAGCGGGCCCTCTGTTGCAATATGAATGGCATCAAAATCCTGCTTTTCTAGAAAATCTTTAACGCCTTTTTTGGGAAAAATAGATAATCGAATTTCTGGATAAGTAGGGCATGGAACTGTCCTGAATTTTTCAGGCGTCAACATAATAACCTGATGACCAAGCTCCTCAAGACAGGTTGTCGTGCAAGAAATAGTGTTTACCACTCCATTAATTTGAGGATACCAAGCATCCGAGACCACAAGAATTTTCATTTAATATATCCGTTGTGTTCATTTACCTAATGAGATTAAATACCTATTAACTGCTATTTTGATTTAGTGTTAAACACATCGATGAACATATTGCTTGACCAGCGTTAAATCAAGAGATTGTGCGCTGTGTTCTGACAATAATGATGATACCAGCGGCCATTATCAGAATGATGCCGGTAATTTCACTCAATCCAAGCACCGTTGACCAGAGTACCCATCCCCAAAAAGCCGCAAAAATCAAAAATCCATACTCGTAAACAGCCAGAAAACTAGCATCTACTTGTTGATAAGCCATTGTCAAAAAGGCAAGCGCAACAACTGTCAGAATTGATTGTATTATAATCCATCCCAAAAAAGCGAGGCTTACTGGCTGCCAGCCTGTTGTAAAATAGGACATATCAGAGATGTTTGACCCGCTAACTGGGAAGAGCCATAAAAATGTTGCGATAATTGCTCCAATAATACCAATAGCTGATAGATACCCTAATGTTAATCCAAGTGGGGATTCATCCTTGCAAAAATGGCGCGTGCTAAGAGATGCCATGGCATAAAACATCCCAGCAAATAGGGGGATAATCTGAAGTAACCTAAATTGTGAGAAGTCAGGCTGAAGTAAGATATAAACACCAATACTGCCGAGTGCCACTGCTAAAACTCTAAAAATTCCTATTTTTAATCGGAAAATAAAAACAGAGAAGATTAATACAAATATGGGGGAGGAGAAAAGGCCAGCACCTGCTTCTGCTACTGAAAGAAAAGAAAGCCCCCCAAAATAGCAAACCATAGCACCACTCAAAAATACCGAGCGCATCAACACAAATAATGGTTTCTTTGGCCTTAGATCATGTCCAATAATTTTTGCAAAACTAATAACAATTATCGCTGTAACTATGCTTCGGATAGCATGAAACTGCCAGATGCCTGATTGATCATTAACAATTAAAACAAGATTGTCAGATAACCCAAGTAAAAACACCCCTGATAGCACCAATAAACCAGCTCGCAGCGAATCTGGCAATAATGTTATGTGGTTATGGAGGCGTGCTAAAAAAGTCAACTAGCGCGACTTAACTGACGGGGTGATGATACCATTGTTGTCATCCAAAATCCTGCCTGATCGCCCTCAAGCACCTTTTCTACAGCCCAAAAATAATCGTAAGAAACGCCATCGCTTGTGACGATTGATACCACAAACTGACTTTCAATAGCCGTTTCACTCACCGCTTTAATAGAGTAGCTGCGCAAATCAAGCAATGGTGCATAAGCAGGCATCTCGAACAGGGTCCTGAAACGCGCTAATGGTCCAGTGGCACGCTTGTTAAAAGGATGTGCAAATACCCATACCTGTTCTATTCCTTGAACTGGATCGCCTGACTGCAGCCCCAGCAGCTGAATCTCAATAACCTCTAATGGTGTGTAGTCGGCGGCTGGAACAATCAAACTCTCAGCAGATGCTTGCCTTGCTAATATAATGGTCATTAAAAGCGTTGCCATGCCCAAAAATCTTATAATTTTATTACTCATCTTTTAACTATCTCACTTAAACATTCAATAAAAATTAAAACCAAATTTAACCCTCTTTTTTTGCAAGTCCTAACCGTAATCCAAATACAACCAAAACAAAGCCAATAAGGTGATAGATTTGCAATGGCTCCCCTAATATCAATATAGCTAATATGACCGAAGCAATTGGCAACCAGTAAAAAAATAATCCGGTTCGGTTCGCTCCAAGTGTTAGAACAGCCGAAGTATAAAATTTATACGCCAGAAGGGCAGGTCCAATTATAATATAGCTTAGACCAAGAATAGGACCAATAGTGAGGTTCATTCGATAACCTGCCTGATATTCCAGTAATTGTAATGGTAATAACTCTAATGCACCGATAACAAATAACACCCATAAAAATGACCATTGATTTACCTGTTTAGGAGAATAGCGTATAAGCAGTGAGAAAATACCATATACAAAAATAGCTCCCACCATTATCAAATCCCCTAAATTAAATGATAAATGTAGCAGATTTACAAAATTTGCTTTTATCAGAACTACTCCTACGCCAATAGTTGCTACCATCATCCCTAGTATCTGGGTGCGTGTTATTTTTTCCTTAAAAACAAGCCATTCCAACAAGCATAAAACAATCGGAAGCGTGGTTTGCAACAGGCCTACATTACTAACTGTTGTATAGTTAAGCGCCCAATATTGCAGAGTATTATAAGCCCCTATACCACTAGTTCCAATCCAAAAAACAGGCCATCTATAAGTCCAAATTATTGGCAAATCATGCTTTAGAGGAGGTCTAAAAATTATCAGGATCACAAAAGAGGCAATCACCCATCGCCAAAACGCATGCTGTAATGGGGGTAAATCATCTGCAAACATGCGTGCGGTAATAGAATTACCAGCCCAGAATGTCATGGTAAGGAATAAATAAATATAAGCGGTTTTATCTGATACACGCATTTTTTATTGAATTATTATCCAAGAGCTTACTACTACCAAAATTGCACCTAGCCAAGCACCCATTGCTGGAACTTTTTTTGTTTGGAACCAAATAAAGGGAAGCATTAATACAGGGCTTATGGCCACTAGCATTGATACCTTTGCAACTTGACCTGTCTCCAACGCCTTTAAGAATAACACAAGGCCAAAACTTAAGCCAAAAAAACCATTAGCTATAACATGCCAACTTACACTTAAAGGAGGTATTTTCCATGTTAGTGTTTTTTTCTTTTGGAATAATAATATAGCCCATAAAAATATCCCTGCGGCCACAACCCGTATCAGACTTGCCTGCAATGGGTCAGCCCCCTGTTCCATGACAGGCCTTAGACATAAAACACCAGCTGCTTGACCTAATGCAGCAAGCAAACCAGCGCCAACACCTATCCAAAGTGGCGATTTTGTGACTTCCCAATCATGAATATTAGCTCGCGGACTGCCATATATTACTGCCAAAACAATTCCCGAAAAACCAACGATAATTGCAAATACAATGTTAAATGTGAGTGTCTCACTTAATAGTAACCAAGCAAGAAAAGCAGCCACAGGCGCATTAATAGCAAACAAAACCCCTGTTCTTCTTGGTCCCAGCCGCTCCATTGCGATAAATAAAAAATAATCCCCCAAGCCAATACCTATAATCCCTGAGGCTATAATCCATCCCCATGCATCAGAGGCTATCTGCCAATCATTGCCTGTAAGCCAAATCATGCCAATTAACAGGATGGAGGCTATAATCATTCGAATTCTATTGAATTGAAGCGAACCATAATAAAGTGCAGGTTTGTGCCCATATAATTGCGAGAAAACCCAGCTAAGAGACGCGCCCAATGCTAATAATGCAGAATTATCAATCATTAAGACACATGACTTAGCGCCTGCAAAATATCAGCAATCAAATCATCTTTATGCTCAAGACCAGATGAAATGCGCAAATGCCCTTCTTTTATACCAATCAGCGCTCTTTCGTGTTCTGATAAATTTTGATGTGTTGTGCTAGTGGGATGGGTTGCAAGTGACTTCGCATCGCCCAGATTGTTAGAAATTAAATGCACGCTTAAGGCATTTAAAAATGCAAACGCATTCTTTCGGCCACCATTAATCTCAAAGGCGACAATTGAGCCTGAACCAGACATCTGTCTTTTTGCTATTTCATAATTTGGATGTGACGGTAGGCCTGGATAAAAAACGCTCTTAACCTTTTTATGCATTTCTAATTCAGATGCTATTGCAGCTGCGTTCTGTGTCTGGCGTTCAACGCGTACTGATAATGTTTCAAGTGACTTTAGCATTATCCAAGCGTTAAAGGCACTAATTGTAGGGCCAGTCTGACGGTAGAAAGGTAGAAATTGTTCTGTCATAAATTCAGCATTTCCAAGAACAGCACCAGCCAGCAATCTGCCCTGGCCATCAATATGCTTTGTTGCTGATTAGGTAACAATATCTGCTCCCAACTCTAGTGGTTTCTGATATAGCGGGGTTGCAAATACGTTATCAACAATCACACACGCCCCTGCTTTTTTGGCAATAGCACACACAAATTTAAGATCAATAATTTGAAGTAGCGGATTGGAAGGTGTTTCTAGAAATACAATTTTTGTTGGGATGCTTAATGCCTGTTCCCATTCTTTTTCATCTCCCCCTGAAACAAACACCACTTCGACGCCCCATTTGGGAAGAATTTTGTTAAGAATAGCATAGCATGCACCAAATAATGCTCTGCAGGCCACTATTCTGTCTCCTGCGGATAACTGGCAGGCTAATGCAGAAAACACTGCTGCCATTCCAGAGCCAGTTGCACGGCAGATTTCTGCTCCCTCCAATTTAGCAAGCCGTTTTTCAAGCATCAAAGTTGTTGGGTTTCCATATCTGGAATAAACAAAATTATCTGTCTCATTACGAAAAGAAGCTGCCGCTTGTTCTGCATTTTCATATACAAAACCAGATGTCATAAAAAGCGCTTCTGACGTTTCATTATTTGATGTTCGCGCAGTACCTGCATGGACCAAATGAGTATTTGAGTGCCAGTTTTCGTCAGTCATTCTTGATTTCCCATAAATCTAATTATTATGAACCGAACTATTATTAATCTAATAATTGCTAATCTAATTATTACCAAGTGGTAAAAGTTTTTTTACAGTAATAATCGTTAATTCAGCATTAAGAGACTGTTTTAATCAGAACAATGGAAACACCCGTAAAGACCCATCCACAAGAGCTTAATAATACAAGAAGCTATACTTTAAATGCTGTTACTATAAATTGCGCTAGTTTCGCGGCGCATGTTTTGCAAGGATACGCTGCAAGGTTCTGCGATGCATTTTCAACCGTCTTGCTGTTTCAGATACATTTCGATTACATTGTTCAAAAACACGTTGAATATGCTCCCATCTGACCCTATCTGCTGACATCGGATCTTCTGGGGGAGGCGGCAAAGGCTTATCATAATCTATTAGCGCATTTTTTATTTGCTCTGCACTAGCAGGCTTAGGCAGATAGTCGATTGCACCAACTTTCATAGCAGCGACAGCAGTTGCGATATTGCCAAATCCAGTTAACATAATAGCCCTGCATTTTGGATTATTAGATGCTAGCTTTTTAACAATTGATAAACCACTACCATCTGCTAGTTTTAAATCAAGAACAGCTGTGTCAAATTTAACATCAGCAATTACCGTCTCTGCCTCTTCAATGGACGAGACAGCGGTAACCTGAAATCCATATGCTTCCATCGACTTTGATAATCTTCGAAGAAGCACCTTATCGTCATCAACGATTAATAATTTACCTAAACTCATTTTAGTCAGACCAAACTCTCAACTGGTATTTTTACTTCAACAGCAGCCCCCTGAGGCTTTTGATTTTTAAAACTAGTAGTTCCGTTTAATTGTCTAATAAAAGATTGAACTAAAAATAATCCAAGTCCACGATGACCTTTCTGCCCGAGGCGAGAGCTGTTTTCAGGCTGTCCTAAATTTGCTAGAACTGGGGTTGGATATCCTATTCCATCATCCATAATCTTTATATAGAGCATTATGTGGTCCCAGGAAATATTAACGATAATTTTTGTTTCCGCAAAATCACTAGCATTTTCCAAAATTGCCTCAAGAGCATAGCTAAGCTCAGGCGTCTGCGCTATTTCTGGCTGTGGTATATCTAAGCCATTTTCAACTTGCCATTCAATTTCGACTTTAAATGAAGCCGTCAGATCAGCCACCATTGTCTGAATAGCAAGCACTGCTGGCATTAATATATCAAGCTCTCGATTTGTTTTCATAGCATCAGAATCAAGCTCAGAGAGAATGACCTGACATCTCTCTATTTCAGCTTTTAAAAGCAGTAAGTCTTCTTCTTGAACAGAATCATGTTTTAGCTGAGATATCAAATCATCGCTAATCAACCGGATAGTTGTTAATGGCGATCCTAACTTATGAGCAGCAGCAGTTGCAAGAGAACCTAGTGCAATAACCTGTCTCTCAGAGGCAAGCATCAGCCTTGTTTGACCCAGCATTTCGGATGTTTTTCTGCTTTTCGATGCTAGCCAGAATATATAGTAAGCCATAAAAATAGCAGATATTACCAACGCAATCCATAATCCAAACTGATATAAAGGGGGCGCAACAAGACCTGCATCAGACCAAGGCAAAGGCAAGTGATGGATGGTCAAAATACTTGCACATATCGTCACTATGACCACTAAGCTAATCGTTGAAAACACGTCTAGAATTGCAGCAGATACAACAACTGGGGCAAGAAATAAAATTGAAAACGGGTTAAGCAATCCGCCAGCAAGATATAGCAATGCAGCAAGCTGAATAACATCAAAAGAAAGGACAATAAGCACCGGCGGCCGTGATAATTGAACCCCGCTTCTATTTAAGTATGTTTGCCATAAATTTACCACCATACCGATAACAATTACCGCCACTAACGGGCCTAATGGGAGAACAAACCCTAATGCAAAATGAACAAGAAGCACGGTTGCTAATTGTCCGGAAAGAGCAATCCAACGAATGGCAACACTCACTCTTGGATCAATTAAACTATGTTCTATTTTCTTATGCTCCATTTTCGCAACTGAAGGAACAGAACGATTAGACATTATATATCCAGATTAGATACTTTAAGTGCGTTTTCCTGAATGAAATTGCGTCTCTCTTCAACAGCCTCCCCCATTAAGGTTGAGAATGCATTATCTGCATCCTCCTCATCACCAATTTGAACCTGTAGAAGCGTGCGGTTATCTGGATCAAGTGTGGTCTCCCAGAGCTGGCTTGGATTCATTTCGCCAAGTCCTTTATATCTTGCTATCTGAGCGCCTTTCTTTCCCAGCGCTACGATATGGTCACTCAACTGACATGGGCCGTTCATTTCAATTTCTGCATTTTGAGTAATGAATTTCACAGGTTTTTCAAACACTTCTTGTAACTCTGCTGTAAGCTTATCAAGCTCTCTTGCTTCTGCTGTGTTTACCAATCTTGAATCAATTTTATGTGTTCCGCTAATACCTCTTAATGTGCGCTCAACAATCAAAACAGACCCTGATGGCTCTGTTATAACACGTCCCTGCCAACCTCGCTCCAACGGGGGGGTTAATTGATCTAGCCTACTGGCAAGGTAAGAAGCAGCCTCTTCATTATCAAGCATATTTTGATTTAACACGCCTATAATTGCTGCCTGCTCTAGCACGTCTCTGCTTGTAACAATGCGCATTAACGCATCAATCAAGCGTTGTGTTCTAGCTGCTTTATCTGCCACCAGCTGCAAATCACTATTGGTAATTTGCATACCAGCTTCTGTTTGCAGAGTAGCGCCTTTTAAACCAGCTTCTATTAGATATTCATCAAGCGCACGTTGATCTTTAAGATAAACCTCTGACTGACCTCTTTTGGCTCTGAACAAAGGGGGTTGTGCAATGTATAAATAGCCTGCATCAATAAGAGGCCTCATATGCCTGAAAAAGAAAGTAAGTAACAATGTGCGTATGTGACTTCCGTCAACATCAGCATCACTCATAATAATGATTTTATGATATCGTGCTTTCTCAAGATTGATATCTGCATTTCCAACACCGGCTCCAATCGCGGTAATCAGTGTTCCAATTTCATTTGAGGATAACATCTTATCCATTCTAGCGCGTTCTACGTTTAAAATTTTACCACGCAACGGCAGAATTGCTTGATTACCTCTATCGCGGCCTTGCTTTGCAGACCCACCAGCAGAATCGCCCTCTACCAAAAATATTTCAGCAAGCGAGGGATCACGTTGTTGGCAATCAGCCAGCTTGCCTGGCAAACTAGCAATATCTAACACACCTTTGCGTCGGGTAAATTCTCTTGCTTTTCGGGCGGCCTCTCTTGCTGCGGCAGCCTCATAAGCTTTACTAACAATTTTCTTTGCTTCTGCAGGGTTCTCCTCAAACCATTGACTAAGCAGATCTCCCATACTTGCTTCAACAATCGGCCTTACTTCTGATGATACAAGCTTGTCCTTTGTCTGTGACGAGAATTTGGGATCTGGCACTTTGACAGATATGATAGCCGTCAAACCTTCTCGTGCATCTTCTCCAGTGAGTTGAACTTTTTCTTTTTTTGAGATACCTGTTTGAACTGCGTACTGATTGATAATCCGCGTTAGTGCTGCACGAAAACCAGCAAGATGCGTTCCGCCATCTCTTTGTGGTATGTTATTCGTAAAACAGAGCGTGTTTTCATAATAAGAATCAGTCCAAGCAAGGGCGAACTCAACTACCACATCCTCTTTTTCAGTTTGTAAATGTAATGTCGAGTGAAGCGCTGTTTGTGAGCGGTTTAGCCAGTCAACAAAGGCTCTAAGACCACCGTCAAAATGAAATTCGCTCACTTTTTCATCTACAGTTCTTCGATCGGTAAGCTGAATTCGAACTCCTGAATTCAAAAACGCTAATTCACGTAATCTGCGCTCAAGTGTATTGAATTCAAAATTTATATTTGTAAATATTTCCTGTGAAGGCATGAATGTTATTTGGGTTCCTGCTTGACCATTTGCAGATCCTGTCTCTGCGAGACGGTTTTCTGCTTCTCCTCTGCGGAAAATCATCTGATGCTGTCTGTCATTGCGCCAGATTGTCAGCTCTAACCATTCAGATAAGGCATTCACAACAGATACGCCCACGCCATGCAGACCGCCTGATACCTTATAGGCATTATTATCAAACTTTCCGCCTGCATGCAGTTGCGTCATAATCACCTCTGCCGCGGATACGCCCTCTTCTGAATGAATCTCAATCGGAATGCCCCGCCCATTATCAGAAACGCTAACAGAGCCATCGCCATTTAACTGCACTTTGACAATATCGCAATGTCCAGCCAGCGCCTCGTCAACTGCGTTATCAACAACCTCATACACCATATGATGCAAACCAGAGCCATCGTCGGTATCGCCAATATACATCCCAGGGCGTTTGCGAACAGCATCAAGGCCTCTCAGCACTTTTATCGAATCAGCGCCATAATCTTCGTCATTTATCTGGTTATTTTCCGAATCTGACATTACTTCCAGTTCCTTGCATATGCAGTTACTCTGCGATTAATTTATACTACCATCATTCACGTAAAAAAACTGCGCTTTTGATTTAAGAGAGTGGAAACTTCGCTCATCGCTTCCACTATACCATACTTGTCCTGCTAAAGCTGAGCACGCCTCAAACAAAGCATCTCTGCGCCATGGATCTAATAATGCAGCAACATCATCAAGTAATAATAATGGTGGCTTATTTAATCTATCTGATTGCAACTGGGCATGAGCCAGAATAAAGGTGATAAGCAGCGCTTTCTGCTCTCCGGTTGATGCTTCATTTGCAAGCTGATTTTTCTGGCTATGTGTAACATATAAATCCGTCATATGCGGCCCCATCATCGAGGTATTATGTGAATCCCGATTTTGCATGGCAGACTGCCTTATTCTATCTTCAAGCTCTATGGCTGGAATTTTATGCAATAATTCTGAACCACCACCCACTAATTTAGCTGTGAATTTTGGAAATTCTGTCTGCATATTATGAACCGTTCGGTTAATATCTTCTATCAAGGCATGGCGAGTGGCCATAATTGCAACTCCGGTTTCAGCTAACAGCGTGTCATTTACCTGATACCACGCAGTATCCCTAATCTCATCTGCCAACATTCGATTTCTCTCTCTGTATAGTTTATCATACCTTGATAACCGTCCTGAGTGCGCAGCATCAAAAGCGATTGCCAGCCTATCCAGGAAACGTCTCCTTGAATTTGGGCTATCTAAAAACAATCCATCCATTTGCGGTGTAAGCCAAGAAACAGCACAAATTTGTGCAAGCATTGCTTGAGATTCTATCTGCTGATTGATTTTTATTACTCTTTGTTTACGTTCTTCTGATATGCCTGTGCCTATCTGCCAGTCAGTGATATTAGTGGTGAGATTTGCAGATAACGCCCAAATCTTGGAAGCAGAGCTATCATTTCCCAAATCTCTACCCAAATCTCTGAAGGTGATTTCATCCCTGCCTGACCGTCGCAAACCACGACCTGGCGCAAGCAGTGAAATAGCCTCCATCAAATTTGTTTTTCCTGTACCATTCTTTCCAACAAGCACGACAGGTGCCTTGTCTATTGTAATTGCCAGTTCCAGATAATTACGAAAATTTGATAAACGAATTTGGCTTAGCCAATGGCTTATTCGATACTGTTTTGCGTTTGAGACGGGTTGCGAGCCAAAACGCACTGTGGAAGTTAAAGCCATAGAACTGTTTACTATACTCGCATCGGCATAAGAACACAAATACTAGTATCATCCTCCGGATCGCGAAGCAAACTTGGTGATCCTGAATCAGCTAACTCAATGGTAATCATTTCGCCTTGGACCTGAGATAGAATATCCATTAGATATCTTGCGTTAAATCCAATGTCTATTGGCTCTCCAGCATAGGTAATTTCAAGCATTTCAGTCGCACTTGATGCATCTGGGTTCGTTGCTGATAAGATAAGTTGACCTGACCTGATATTGAGTTTTATGGAGCGTGATTTGTCAGAAGCAATCGTTGAAACACGATCCACAGCAGCACTTAAAAGGTCTACATCAACTGAGATTATTTTATCATTACCTACTGGGATTACACGCTTATAATCAGGAAAAGAACCATCAATAAGTTTGGTGGTAAGCCTTATATCTCCAACACTGAATTCTGCCCGTGTATCTGATAATTGTATATCCACCTCTTGTGGCTCGTCATCCAAGAGTTTTCTTAACTCTGAGACAGCTTTGCGAGGTACGATAACAGCTGGCATATTCTCTGCTCCTGCTGGGGATTGCATCTGTGATAATGCAAGTCTGTGTCCATCTGTTGCGACCGCTGTTAAATTGGTTGTATCTGCAAAATGTACATAAATTCCGTTAAGATAATATCTGGTTTCCTCAGTAGATACGGCAAATTTGGTAGTATCGATAAGATGTCTTAGGTCTGGCGCGGTTAGTGAGAAACTAATTGGCATATCAGAGCTATTTATAGCTGGAAAATCTTCTACTGGTAGGGTCGGCAGGTTAAAGCTACTTCGTCCTGCGCTCACCTGTGCATGGCCATCGGCAACTTGAATTTGAATCTCTGCACCTTCTGGTAATTTTTTGACAATTTCAAACAACAGATGCGCTGGAATTGTAGTACCACCCTCACTAGAGATTGAACATGGCGTTGTGGTAATAATATCCATATCCTTATCAGTTGCTGTTAGGGATAATTTTTCAGATGCTGCATGTAATACAACATTCGATAAAATAGGGATTGTATTACGGCGCTCAACCACTGAATTAATGTGACTAAGCGGTCGTAGTAGGTTCATACGATCAATGGCTATTTTCATTTCTACCTCCACCAGAGAAATCAGGTGATTTGCCCTATTTTGACATACAAAATGTTGTATGCCAAACCTTTTTAGCATCAAGATGTCGTTAAAATAATACAGATCTATTGCTAGTTTTAGTTATCCGATAATAAAGAGCGTAACAACTCAACATCATCACTCAGCTCGCTATCATGTATAAGCAGCTCTTCTATCTTTTTAACGGCATGCATAATAGTCGTATGATCTCTTCCACCGAATTTTCTGCCGATCTCAGGGTAGGATGATGTTGTAAGATTCTTTGCCAAATACATGGCTATTTGACGTGGCCTTGCAATCGATCTGGCACGCCTTGCCGAAAACATATCAGAAGTCCTAATAGAAAAATGCTTTGAGACCTGTTTTTGAATATCATCAACAGTAACTCTTCGGCTAGACGCTCTTATTAAGTCTGCCAAAGTTTCACGAGCCATTTCAACCGTTATAGTAGTGCCAACAAGACTTGCATGAGCAACGATTCTATTAAAAGCACCTTCTAATTCACGTATATTGCTGGTGATTTTATGCGCTAGAAATTCAAGCACTGCATCTGGAACATTAACCACCACAGAATCTCGCTTTGAGATTAGAATACCTAACCTTAACTCATAAGTTGTTGCATGAATATCTGCAACCATACCCCAACCAAGACGGCTTCTAAGTCGCTCTTCCATTCCAGATAAATCAGTTGGCGATTTATCGGCAGATAAAACCACCTGTTTGCCTTCATCTACCACTGCATTAAACGTATGAAAGAATTCTTCTGGTGTTGACTCTTTGCCAGAAATAAATTGAACATCATCAATCATTAATACATCAACTGAACGGAACTGTTCTTTGAAGGTCATTGTATCATGATGCCTAAGCGCCTGAATAAAGCGATACATAAATTTCTCAGCAGAAAGATACATGACTTTTCGACTAGGCTGACGCGCATTAACTTCCCAAGCTATTGCATGCATCAAATGTGTTTTACCAAGTCCAACCCCGCTATATAAAAATAAGGGGTTAAAGGCAGCGGTGGCACTCTCTACAACGCGTCTTGCAGCAGCGAATGCTAACTCATTAGGCTTGCCGACAATAAAATTTGAAAATGTAAAACGAGGATCAAGCCCATGGGTGGGAGATAATGCTGGATTATTCCTCGCACTCTCCTGCATTTTAGTGATTCTAGGTGGCTTGCTAGTATGTGTGGCGTTTGCATCCATGATAAGCAACTTCTCGCTCCACTCTATCTCGAACCCGGAGATTGGCAAAGACAAGGTTTTTGCAATAATGCGTAATTTATCAGAATAATGTGAACTCACCCTGTCACGAACCAACCTACTTGTGGTTTCAAGCTGAATAATTTCTGATTCTACACCCGCAAAATGAAGCGGTTTTATCCAGTTACGCCATGCTGTATCGCCAATTTCTTTGCGGATATGATTGCTAATTTGTGCCCAGTATTCATCTGAATGAAGTGATGCGCTTTTACTGGAATTATCACTCTGTCTGGTATCTTCTTGAATAGTTGTCTCTTTGCTTATGTGAGAAATTTCTTCTTTTTTATAAAAATCTTTTTCCACAAAATATTCCTGACAAACTATTCGAGATTAAAAGACGAGTTTAATCTCATCAATTCATCATAGAAGAATACCCTTGTTACAAACTTTGGATCAAGCAGGAATCTGGAGTAAAAGAAGAAATAAATTTTTTATTTTTATGATAAAACGCTTGACATAACTTTGTCTAGTTTTCGGAAGATAAGTGGGTTATGTAACAGATTCAATCTCTTAGAAAAACGAATCAGTTTTGGGCCGCAAATAGGAGCGAAAAAAAAGAGGGCTTAGACCCTCTTATGTTAATAATGTATGAACGTAACTCAAGCGCGGCAAAATCCTATGCAGCATTAACCGATATTTTTTTTACGCTTGCAGCGAGTCGAGACATTTTTCTAGATGCGGTATTCTTATGCAGAACGCCTTTACTTACACCACGCATAATTTCAGGTTGTGCTTCCTTCAACGCAAGTTTAGCAGCAGCTACATCACCTGTTCCAATCGCTGATTCCACTTTCTTGATAAATGTGCGGATACGGCTGATTCGCGACTTATTTATCTCTGCTCTAGCTTGGTTTCTACGGATTCTTTTTTTGGCTGACTTATGATTCGCCATTGGCTACCTTCCATGACTTACAAATTTGAGTAGTGTAACTATGCCGAACAGGTCATTAAGTCAACCCATAATGATGTTTTTCCGCCAAATTTTGAGGGTTATTCTGTTGATATAGGCGTTATGCTTAATCGCCAAATTATCCCATTTTGATTATTAGAAGATAATAACTGAAATTTTTCTGCCCCCCTTACATATCCGCTATCCTTAATCATCCAACCAAGTTTCGGCATTACCTCATCATAAAATTGTGCGACTGTTTCTTTTTTGTCATCCGAAGTTGCAATCAGAATGATGATGCGGCCAGAGGGGGAATCAAAACTAAAGCTAAATTCAGGTTCAACATTCATCGTCTCCATCAGTGGAATATCATCTATAAAGCTAATAGTATCTGGCTGTTGGGCAAAGACTAGTTTTGGCAAAATATTGCTGATTAATAAAATAACCAAAAGTGCAGATATTCGAATTGGCAAAGCGGTTTTTAAGGTTAAAATAGCCATTTATTAATTCCTAATCTAGATAGCTAATAGTAACAGGAATCAACGTTGACACAAGCTGCAATGAAACGTTGTTCGTCCTGTTTGCTTGATTTCCTTTACAATAGAGCCACATTTCACACAATGCTCCCCAGACCTTCCGTAAATCTGCAGTGATTGGACAAAATATCCAATTTCCCCGCCTGGCTGTATATGGTCACGAACACTTGTCCCCCCAGCCTTAATTGCTTTACGTAAAATTAATTGAATAGCGGGAACAAGCCGCTCAGCCCGTGCTCGCTGAATAGTCTTTGCTTGTCGTTTGGGAGAAATGCCCGCCATAAATAAGGCTTCTGCTGCGTAAATATTACCAATGCCAGCCACTTTCGTCTGATCTAACAAAAGTGACTTTATCGTGCATGTTTTGCCTGCTGTCTGAGCCATAAGATACTCTACCGTAAAATCTTCACAGAGCGGCTCAGGACCAAGGTTCTTCAGAAGCCAATGCGACTCTATCTCCGATTCGGAGAATAAGTCAACAAAGCCAAACCTCCTTGGGTCGCAAAGTACAAGCCATTCACCCCCCTCAAAGCCTAGCGCGAAATGGTCATGCTTTTGCAGATTCGGACGATTGGCGTAAATCCGGATAGAACCTGACATCCCAAGATGGATTAGAAGGATTTGCCGATTAAAAACTGGAATTAAGATATATTTTCCGCGCCTTGTGGGGGCTCCGCAACGCTTGCCTTCGAGCGCGCTTTCAAGAGACTTAGGAAACGGCCAACGCAATCCTTTTGAGCCAACAAATATATCTGTAATTCGCTTGCCTGTTATCATAGGTGCAATAGCGCGCTTGACTGTTTCCACTTCTGGTAATTCTGGCAATCTTCAGTTTCCTCTTTTAAGGTTATCCTGTTATAAGGTCATCACATATTAGATTGGATATTTGAAGAGGGAATGCATACGCCCTATATCATAATATAATGTATGATTAATTTCAGGAAACTCAATACATGAGTACAGATGCCCAAAATAACTTAGACCCTTCACCTGTTTCGCAAGTTGATTTCGGATATCGCACTGTCGCGCTTAGTCAAAAACAGAATCTGGTGAATGAAGTATTTGATTCAGTTGCATCCTCCTATGACATTATGAATGATTTGATGAGCGTTGGCGTGCATCGGCTGTGGAAAGAAGCTTTACTTGACTGGATGGCACCTCGCCCAAATCAAATATTAGCTGATTTGGCGGGTGGAACAGGCGATGTTTCCTTAAAGTTTTTGCAAAGGGGCGGCCAATTTGCACATGTAATTGATATTAATGAGCAAATGCTTGCTGCTGGCCAAAAACGAAAAGTGATGAATAAATATCAAGATAAGCTTAACTGGTTAGCTGGCGATGCACAAGATATACCCCTTGCAGATAACAGTGTAGATAGGGTTACCATCGCGTTTGGACTAAGAAACGTTCCTGACAGAATGAAAGCTTTAAACCAGATTGTTCGAATTCTAAAACCTGGTGGCCGGTTTTGCTGTCTTGAATTCTCCCATGTCAAAAACCCCTTATTATCTGATGTTTATGACAGGTGGTCTTTTAATGTACTTCCAAAACTAGGACTGCTCGTAGCAGGTGATGTGCAATCCTATCATTATTTAGTTGAGTCTATTCGCCAGTTTCCCTCGCAAGCCGAGCTATGCACAATGATGGCAGATACAGGAATGGCGCAAATAAAAGTGCGAAGTCTATCAGGAGGAATTGCGGCAATCCATTCGGGGTGGAAATTAGACTGATGCCTTATCTAATTGCAATATTAAGAGTGCCTTATATTGGATTTGTGCTTGGAAGAGCAGGGGTGCTTGGCCATATAAGCAGGCTTGCCCCTTTACCGAGCTGGCAGAAAACTTTTTTCAGATTTATAGACTTCCTTATTGCTGGAAGAAATAGCCGAAAAAAAGCTGGAGAGACGCTCTGCATTGCATTGCAAAAATTAGGCCCAGTTTTTATTAAGTTTGGGCAGGCATTATCCACTCGCTCAGATTTACTAGGCCCGGATATTGCGCGTGGCCTGGTCTTGCTTCAGGACAGTCTTCCTGCTTTCTCATCACGACTTGTAATAGAAACAATAGAAGCAGAAACAGGTAAAAAATTAGACGAAATTTTCGCTGTTTTTAACGAAAAGCCTGTTGCTGCAGCATCAGTAGCGCAAGTTCACAAAGCACAACTGATTGATGGGCGCGATGTTGCTGTAAAAATCCTCAGACCTAATATTCACAAAAGAATGTCAGCTGATATTGCGGTTTTTACTGCTCTTGCCAGAATAATGGAGTTTTTAGCACCAAGGCTCAAGAGATTGCGGCTGGTTATCGCCGTTGAGCAGTTT
>JAACDT010000086.1 GCA_009936885.1 Alphaproteobacteria bacterium | reverse complement strand
TTCTATGCGGCTCAATCCTATGATACGATTTTTCTAATTAAGAGTGCTGTGGAAGCGGTTAATGGTAATCTTTCCGACGTAAATGGTATGCGGGCTGCTATGAAAAAAGCAAATTTCCCTTCCGTACGAGGAAAGTTTTCATATGGGAACAACCATTTCCCTATACAAAACTTTTATTCTAGGGAGGTTGTGTCAGACGCAGAGGGTGTTTGGACAACAGCCGTACGGAAAGTAGTTCTAGAAAATCATCAAGACACATATGCTAAAAATTGTAAGATGTAGATAAATTTGATAATTCATTTAATAACGGCGGTGCAGATAAGTGCCGCCGTTAACTTTTTATCACTACCAGGTGCAACACAAATAGATTTTTAATCTGTAAATAACTCTTAGGATATTGGCGAAAACGGCATGGACTGGGTTCTTTTTGTCACACAGATACTAAATGGCTTGCAGCTCGGCGTATTGTTATTTCTATTAGCCTCTGGTCTAACTTTGATATTTGGGATCATGGATTTTGTGAACCTTGCGCATGGTTCGCTTTATATGATAGGAGCATATTTCTGTGGTACTTTTACCGATATTACTGATTCTTTTTTCTATGGAATTATACTCGCAATCCCAGCAACGGCAGTGGTTGGAGTTATTGTTGAAATAATAATCATACGCCGGCTTTATTCGCAGGACCATCTGGATCATGTATTGGCAACATTTGGATTGATCTTGTGTTTTGATGCATTAGTTCATTTCGCTTGGGGCCCTGAAGGTATGGCTATTCCACTACCAGCCATATTAGATGGCCAAATTGAAATATTACCAGATATTGTATTTCCCACGTTTCGGTTGCTGATAATTACCACTGGTCTCACTTTAGCGATCATTCTTTATTTGGTAATTACCCGAACGAGGTCTGGCATGCTTATTCGAGCAGGGGCTTCTAATAGAACGATGATTGGCGCTCTTGGTATCGATATTAAAACTTTATTTACGTTAGTATTTGGAGCTGGGGCCGCGATGGCAGGGCTCGCTGGAATGATGATATCCCCTATAACTGAAGCGAGTATTGGCATGGGAAACGATATCATCATAGTCGCATTTGTTGTCATAATTATCGGCGGTATTGGCTCAGTAAAAGGAGCATTTATAGCTGCCATCTTGGTACGATTTATCGACACAATGGGAAGATCGTTTTTGGATACTTTTTTAAAACTTCTTTTATCCGCTGAAAGTGCAGAGACAGCGGCACCGGCTTTATCAGCCATGCTCATTTATATTTTGATGGCAACTATCTTAATCTTTCGTCCTCAGGGTTTATTCCCTCCGAGGGGACGATAAAATGGAAAAAGCAACTCGGTTTACATTGCGCGTCAAAATAACCGTTGTAATATTTCTGGTCCTATTTTTTCTCCCAATCTATACCGGCCTTACCGATAATGGTTTTTATCTAGACCTTGTAAATCGACTTATGATTCTCGCAATTGCAGCCGCCAGCTTAAATTTAATCCTAGGTCATGGGGGAATGATAAGTTTTGGTCATGCTGCTTATCTGGGTATTGGCGCATACTGCGTAGGAATACCTGCCTATTACGGTGTAGATAATGGTCCTTTGCAAATTTTTCTGGCTGTAGCTGCGTCTGGAATATTTGCGCTCATAACAGGAGCTATTTGCCTTCGAACGAAGGGGGTTTATTTCATAATGATCACTATGGCATTTACCCAGATGGTATTTTTTGGATTCGTGAGCGTTGAGGAATATGGTGGTGATGACGGTTTAGTGATTGATACTAGAAGCAATTTCGGTAGTTTTATAAATATTCAGGATAATATTAATCTCTATTATTTCATTTTGATCTCACTAATTATTTGTCTCTTTTTAATCCATAAAATTACTAAATCGCGATTTGGGCTAGTTATTGAAGGATCTAGAAGCAATGAACAACGAATGAGATCGATTGGTTTCGACACTTACCGTTATCGCCTCATCTGTTACGTTATAGCGGGATGTATCTGCGGATACGCTGGAGCATTATTAGGTAATTTTACTAATTTTATCAGCCCTGAGATGATGGACTGGGCGGCATCAGGAGAATTGATTTTTATGGTCATATTAGGTGGCACAGGTTCTCTCCTAGGGCCTGTTTTTGGCGCTGCCGCTTTTGTGATCTTAGAGGAGTGGTTATCAAGCTTAACTTTATATTGGCATTTTATCTTTGGCGCACTGTTAATAATGGTCGTACTATTTGCAAGAGGCGGAATAAGTGGAATTGTAACTTACTTAGGAAATAGGAAGCAATGACACCAATCCTCAAAATAAGCAGCTTATGCAAACAATTTGGCGGAATAACAGCGACTAATAACATCGATCTAAACATAAACGAGGGCGAAATACATGCTGTAATTGGGCCAAACGGTGCAGGAAAAACGACCCTCATTTCCCAACTATCTGGCGATCTAAAAGCTGATAAAGGAGCAATTCTTTTTCAAGGCGATTTAATAACTAACATGCCTTCAAATAAAAGAAGTCTGCTAGGCATAGCAAGGACCTTTCAAATTACTAGCTTGATGCTAGATATGAGCACACTCGATAATGTTGCACTCGCCGTTCAAGCACATAGCGGACACTCATATCGTTTTTGGCAGGACGCCCGTCAAGACAATCAACTAATCGAACCTGCTCTATACGTACTGAAGCAGGTTGGTCTTCTGGGGCCTAAAGACATAATAACGAGAGAGCTCTCCCATGGAGAACACAGACAACTAGAAATCGCCATGGCACTTGCCACTCAACCCAAATTATTATTACTCGATGAACCAATGGCTGGTATGGGTGGGGAGGAAACTCAAAAATTAATAGCGATACTTAAGAGGTTGAAAACTGGCAAAACAATGATCCTCATTGAGCATGATATGAATGCTGTTTTTTCATTAGCTGATCGAATCACCGTGATGGTTTATGGCGAAATTATAGCTACAGGCTCTCCAAAAGAAATCCGTGCAAATCAAAAAGTGAAAGCCGCCTATTTGGGAGACGAAGAGCTACAAACATGTTGAAAGTATCAGAAATTTGCACGTTTTATGGTGTAAGCCAAGCTTTGTTTGGTGTTTCCATAACAGTTGAAGAGGGAGAAGTCGTTAGCCTTTTAGGTAAAAATGGCATGGGGAAAACCACGACAGTACATTCCATAATGGGTATTACTCCAATATCATCGGGAGAAGTACTATTTCAAAATAAAAGAATAGACGACATGCCCAGTTTTAAGGTTAGCCGTTCTGGCATAGGATTAGTTCCAGAGGGCAGACAAATTTTTCCTAACTTGAATGTTATGGAAAATTTAATAGCGACGTCCGCAAACAGAAACGCCAACCCTAATCCGTGGACGATAGAATCTGTATTGCAAATGTTTCCTCAGTTGAAATCTCGTCTCAACAGCATGGGGAATCTATTGTCAGGTGGGGAGCAACAAATGCTAGCAATTGGCAGAGCACGCATGACAAATCCTAAATTATTAATTCTGGATGAAGCAACAGAAGGTTTAGCTCCCATGGTCCGTCAGGAAATCTGGGCATGTATAGAAAAATTGAAAAAAGAGGGCATCGCCATTTTAATCATCGATAAAAACATCAGGGACCTAACAAGGATTGCTGACAAACATTTTATCATTGAAAAAGGCCAGGTGACTTGGCACGGATCTTCGGATCAACTATTGCAGCAACAAGACATACTGATGGAAAAGTTAGGTATCTGAACTCCTATCAGTAATTTTTTTGAAATTTTGTCAATAATTGATCAGAACGTATCTACCTATATCTTTGCCCGACCGAAGATCTTGAATTGCTAATGGCGCCTCACTAAGCTGTCTCTTTATAATTGGAACTGATTTTACTCGCCCTTCTCTCATCAACTGTAGAAGCTCGACCAAGTCTTGTTGTGTCCCAACATACGAACCCTGAATATTTACAACTTTGAGAGGCAAGAGAGATAATGGCAACTCCATTCCACCCCCATAAAGCCCAACAACAACCAGGGTCCCACCTTTTGCTAACACCTGAAATCCAAAACTACTCGTAGTTGGAGCTCCTACAAAATCTACCACCCCATCAGGCCCACCATTTGTCATGGTCATTAAGTTTTTTGCTGCATCTACAGCGCCATTATCAATAACCTCATCAGCTCCAAGTTCTATAGCCGCTTTTCTTTTTTGTGGGTCAATATCAGCAACAATAATTTTGGTTTTCAAAATAGCCTTCGCCATTCCAATTCCAGCTAACCCAACTCCACCGGCTCCAATAATCAATGTTGTCTGTTTAGCCGTCAAATGCTTCAATTTTTTCAAAGCACTATAAGCAGTAATGCCAGAGCATGCAGCTGTAGCCGCAAAGGCCTCATCGACGCCATCATAAGGCACTAAATATTTAGCATGCGGGGCTAATAAGTATTCTGCATAGCCACCATTTCTCCGCGTGCCTACTGTTATGGGATTATTGCATAGTAATTCGTTGTTATCTTTGCATGCATCACAAGTGCCACACCCAATCCAAGGGTAAACAATACGTTTATCACCTACGGAGACCCCTGTCGCATCTGGGCCAAGTGCAACAACTTCTCCCACCGGTTCGTGCCCCATGGTAAACGGTAACCCAAGACCACGTTCTTCAAGTGTTATCCGTTTTCCTTC
>JAACDT010000011.1 GCA_009936885.1 Alphaproteobacteria bacterium | reverse complement strand
TTTTGCTTTTTGAGATTGATAGCTGCCTCTATTTCTATCACTCGTAAACAGAGGGACGCTAATTCCTGCAACCAACGCAGTCTCATTGCTACCTTCAAGTCTTTTCACACCTGCGCTCCACGTTATATTAGCGTGGCTTTGTGCGTTGATTGATTGTAATTGAGCTTGCTGAATTCTCGATTGCTCTGCATAAGCTAATATATGAGGACTTTGAGAAAGTTGAGCCATGATGTATTCGAGTGATATTGTTTTGGGAAGTGCAAATAAATCGCCTGATACACGAGAGAATTGCGGTGATTGTTCTCCCCACATAATAGCTAACTTACGAACACTGGCCTCTAACTGCTTGGAAATGGTTAGCGTCTTTAGTCGAGCTGTTGCTAAAGCTGCATCAGCTCGTTTTTGCTCTGATGACGGTGCCGAACCAACACGAACTTTTTTGGAGACAGTTTGATAGGTTTCTCGTGCTAGCTTTTCTGCATTTTCATTGACGAGCATGATTTGCTGTAACGTCAAAACATCGATATAGCGAGCTGCTACTTCACCCAAAATATCGAGTGTTTGTATTCTTTTTTCAACAGCTATTGCTTGCTGTTGGGCATTAACATAAAGCTTTCTGCTATTTACCTTATCTCCCAATTCCACCACGGAAGATATTGATAAGGTAAGTTCAGCGTCGCTGAATCCAGATACATCACCTGTACCTGCAAAGTTTTCCAATTCAGCGCTGACGTTATATTCAGGTTTTAACCCTGCGGTAGCTAACTCGCCGTCTAAACGCTTTTGTTTGTATTTAAAAGCTGTTAGCTGTGGGTTGTTTGCAAGTGTTCGTTGTATTGCCTCTGACAATGAAACTGAATCAACAGGTAAGTCATTTGCAAATACATTATTAGTTGTCACTAAAAACGACAACAGAAGCAACCGTTTTACTTTCTTCCAAGCAAGTACGGGGGCCTTAAAATAAGACATATTCATATTTTGTCCTGTTTATTTTATGAAACGAGCGTTGGCTTCACCGCCTAACGCGCCAATTAAATAAAAGGACTAACTTTTGGGAGGTCGAAGTAATCTGGAAGGGGGAGCTTCAATGACTACTTTTAAATAATCACATACCTGACTTGATTTGAAATCAATGTCTCTACTGATGTAAACATGCGTAGCAAACTGTACATGCGAGCCATTGCAGTGTCCGCAATGATGACAATCAGCGGGGTTGTGTTGGTCGTTATCTGCTGATGATTGTATTAATTTTTCAGAAGAAATGTGGTCATCTAAAGCATGAACATGCTCGGTTTTTATATGCTCGGAATCAACAATATGAACATCAGCAACTTTTGCCACAGCAGAAAATGACTGAAGTAATATCAGCACTATCATGATGTATGCAGGGAATTGTTTAATATTCATTTCGTTTCAACTATCTCTTAGTTATGCCAATGTTAACACTATCGTTTAGCTTGCGTCACGACATTGCTCGTCTATGAACTCTATTTCAATTGTTGTATGAGCAAAATCAAACTCTTTAAGCTCCTGTCGCAACTCTAGCTTGTACGATTTCAGCTCTTCGTTAGATATTTCAGTGTTTAAAACAATATGGGCGGTTAAAACGTTGTGTTCACCATCAAGTGACCAGATGTGTAAGTGATGTACTTCACCCACAATGGCTTTAGAAACTATTTTCGATTTAATATTTTCAATAAGATCAATATCTGGTGTCGCTTGCAAGAAGAGCATAAGTGTCGTTTTCAGTGTTCTTACAACATTAAATAAAATAAAAAGGGTAAACCCAATTGATAAAATAGGATCGAGTATGGGCCATTCAACAAACATCAATACGATTGATACAATAAATATAGCTATCCAACCTAAAACGTCTTCAAGCAAGTGCCAGTTTAAAACTCGTTCATTTAAGGTCTTTCCATGACTTAGCTTATAGGCAGCGTAACCATTTACCACCATGCCAAAAATAGCTAATAAGAGCATTCCTTCGACTTGAGGCATTTCGGGGTTAGCTAATCTTGGTATGGCCTCAATTAGTATAAAAACAGAACCAACAGTTAATACCAAACCGTTAATCAATGCGCCAAGCAATGAAAAGCGCTTGTAACCATATGAAAACTGGCTAGAGGCAGGCTTGTTACTGAGCTTATTTAATCCCCATGCGGTGCCTATGGAAATGCTATCTCCTAAATCATGGATAGCATCTGCCATGATTGCCGTACTATTGGTTAACCAACCTCCGATAAATTCGATGATGGTAAACGTGAGGTTTAGAAAAAAAGCCCAGCCAATGCGTCTCGAAGCGTCCTCATCATTGTGAGGGTGATCATGACCGTGAGAGTGGTTATGCATGTTGAGCCTCGGCGGTTACATTTTTTCTTCTAAGCCTTTGTACATTCCAATTAATGATATGACGGATAAAGTTTTGGTACGCCCAACGTTTAATACCCGTTAGATTGGTTCCCTGCTCAGCATAGAATTCATCGGGTGAGTCATAAAAGCCAAAGTCGTCGTGTATGCCTTCTTTTTGAATATAAGTATCTTTACCAACCCAGTTCGTCTCTGGGTTACTTATGCAGGTAGTAGCTATTCCATAACCACAAAAATTATCTTTAGCTTGACTGAATTTGGATTGAATTGAACTTAGGTAAGCTTCGTCGAGAATGAAGCCTTCTAAATTGATCCACTTACCTTCATAGAGCACTTCTACCCAGCTATGGATAATGGATTTTGGGGCAAGCCAAAATACATAAGAAGGAATAGCGCCTTTCTGAAGCTGTTGGTCAATCGTGAAACCATGAAATCGGCACTGAATACCAAGCGCTCGGAATAGAGCCATTAACAAGTTTCCCTTGGTATTGCACTGTCCATAGCCATCCGCTAAAACTTCACTCGCAGATATATCATCGCTGCGGTTGTAACCAAACTGAATCTCATCTTTAACAAAGGTGTAAGCAGCTCCTATTGTGTTGTATTCATCCATTGTATTCCAATTCCGATCTGCTATTAGAGATTGGATGCTGTGATCATCTAAGTCTAATATTTGTGTTTTCTCTAAATAATTAGCACTCATTATCCATCTCCTTTAAGAACATGATTTTGATTTACTTCCACTACAGCTATTGTTTTCGCTTGTTAACTCTGCGTTGCTCAGCTCTTTCTTCGCATCAGTAATAATCAGGTAAGCCCCTCTTAAAATTAGGGTTGCAATCACACTACCAATTACAATGTCAGGCCAGCGAGAATCAAGTAGCATCACTAAAACACCAGCAGCAATGACCCCCAAGTTTGCGATCACATCGTTGGCTGAAAATATC
>JAACDT010000336.1 GCA_009936885.1 Alphaproteobacteria bacterium | reverse complement strand
GATTTGCCCGGTGGGTGTATGATGTTCAGAGATAAAAACGCTGTCCATATTTCGCACAATGCACCACGATTGATGTTGCTGATAGCATCTTTTGTATCGGCAACCATCATAGGCGCAGTTGTTGGACTTTTTACTGTATATTTTGTCAAACTTGTAATGGCTGCCGAAGTTTTGCGAATACAGTATCGACCCGATACCTCTCACCTTTCTTTCGAACTGTTTTTCTATCAAGCAGGTCTACTTTTTCTAGGAATGTGTATTTTAATTGTCATAAGGCGGATTTTCAGGGCAAATAGATGGCATGGCCCAGCTGATGTGATCCATGCAGCCCATTCTGATTTGAATATTCTTTCTACCAACACAGGCATCGCCACTATTCTGAGTGTATTCTTCTCTGTTGCCGCTGGCGCTTCAGTTGGCATTTATGGCCCGCTTGTTCACCTTGGGGCATTTTTGTCTAGAGCTTTTAATTCAGTTTTAGAATGAATTTATTGAGCCAGGACATGATTTTAGGCTGTGGTGTCGCGGCGGCAATTTCATCAGGTTTCAATGCTCCCATAGCGGGTATGATATTTGCCCACGAGGTCGTCCTACGGCATTTCTCGATGAGAGCATTAGCCCCAATTGCGATTGCAAGCATAGCATCATTTTCAATAAGCAGTGGGTTGTTTGATGAAGTGAGATGGCTTCGCCTTGATACTAATGTTCCCTCTATTTTTAGTCTTTCCCCAGGTATTTTAGTTTCAGGTCTCTTTTTTGGTATGGTCGCAGTTTTGATAACCCGGCTTCAAATCGGGTTATCACGAAAAGCCGGTAAATCAGACCTTGCTGATTGGCAGCTTGGCCTTATGGCCGTTGCAATTTGTGCTTTTATTGGGTTGTTTGTACCAGAAGCTTTGGGTCTAGGCTCAACAGCCCTCCTTGATATGCTGAGCTTAGAGTTCGGTCTCAAAACGCTATTTATTCTTATGTTATCAAAGATAATTCTTACTGCTGCCTCAACTTGCTTAGGATTTTCGTTAGGTATTTTTTCTCCCTCATTATTTATCGGTGCAGCAGCAGGAGGCACGATTGGCCATCTCTTACATTTGGTTGGTATTCCGGTATCACTACCCATCATCATGGTTTGTGGCATGGCGGCCCTTTCGGGCGCCATAACGGGGGCTCCTATAGCGATATTAGTCATTATAATAGAGATGACTATGTCATACGAACTCGCGGTTGCAACTATGCTCGCAGTCGGCACCTGCACCCTTATAACTTTCTGTTTTGGCGGGAACTCACTATTTGATCAGCAATTAAAAATGCGAAATATAGACATAGGTAGAGGACGGGTGGGCCTGCTTTTATCAGAAAGCAAAATTGATAGCCATGTTACAAATGAATATATGACGTTAGACATAGATACGTCATCTCATATTGCAGCAAAAGCGCTCGCGGTTAGGGGTTATTCAGAGGGTTATTGCCTAACCGTAGCGGGAAATTTTATTGGAAAAATAAAATTACAGGATTTGGTCAATTCACCTGAAAAAAATACACTTGAAGATTTACTTAACAAAAATCCTACCTCGATAAACTTGGGGACATCTATTGAAAACGCAAGAGAAATTGCATCAACCTTTATCGGTGAAGCCATTCCCGTCATAAATCAGAATACTAATGAAATGGTTGGTGTTGTAAGCGAAGCAGATATTTTCAGGGCGGTTCTTGATATTCAGAATTCTATAACCGTGCTGGAAAAGAATTAGATTAATAACGCTATATTTTTACAAGGTTACGCTAAAATATCAACATCGCTTCTAAAGCGAGGTGCTTCTCGATATGAATCTGATAAACGACTTATTCGTGATGCTGCTTCATTATGAATGAATTCTGGTGAAAATAACGAACGGGATTTTAGAAAACGCTCAGAAGAAATGGAGCTAGGCGCCCCTCGTTTAGAGAGTATTTGTGCAGTAGAATGACGCGCCATTTCTGGAATAATACTATTTCCAGCATTTGTCTTTGAAATCTCTGCAATCGCTTCGCCTAATATTGGCACAAGGTTTGCACCTGTGAATTGTTCTAAATATGAACTAGTCGTTTTTTCATTTACCCTTTTTGTAGATGGGGCCGAAAGCTGACTTGTTATATTGGGCACGTTAATCATGTTGTCAGGATATTTTCTTTTATCCATAAATGCAAGCAATAGGAACAGGT
>JAACDT010000085.1 GCA_009936885.1 Alphaproteobacteria bacterium | reverse complement strand
CAGATTTAGAGAGCCCATGATATGCATTCACATTTTGCCCCAATAATACAAGCTCTTTTGCCCCAGCTTTGATTAAGTTTATACTCTCGTGAAGTATTTGCTCGACAGGCCTAGACGCCTCTGTCCCACGGGTATAAGGAACAACACAAAAAGAACAAAATTTATCAGATCCTTCCTGTATACTTAAAAAGGCACTCGTTGACGATGTAGTATCCGTTGGTAGGTAATCAAACTTGGTTTCAACAGGAAAATCGGTATCGATAATGCCGGCTCCATTTACCTCACTCTTTTGTCGAGAGTTTGTTGCCTCCATAACCATGTTTGGCAATCTGTGATACGTCTGTGGACCAAAGACCAAATCTACATAAGGAGCTCGCGTTATAATTTCACTCCCCTCAGCTTGTGCGACGCATCCGGCAACTGCAAGAAGCACGTTCCTACCATTTTTGAACCCTTCCATCTTCAATTTACGCAATCGACCCAGTTCTGAAAAAACTTTCTCTGTGGCTTTTTCACGGATATGGCAGGTGTTTAGTATTATTAAATCAGCATTTGAAGCATTGTTGCCTAAAATAAAACCCAGTGGCTCCAGCAGTTTTGCCATCTTATCAGAGTCATATGCGTTCATCTGACAGCCATAGGTTTTAATAAATAATGTCTTATTTCTTGTTGGATTTTCTAAAACACCAGAACTAGCCATTATGTTGCACACGAGGGATGAATGAAGTTCAAAACAGTTTAACTTTCTTAAAAAACTATTGAAACAAATGCAGACTATCATCGCACTAAATCAAGTCAACCTGCGTATAATCAGTTATAGCCCTTTTGCAACTGTTTTTTGACAATATACAGCGAGTTTCTTTCTGTTTGAAAACTGATTGGCCCTGATTGGCTTATGAAATACGACCTCGATAGTGAAAATTCCTAGCGATAAAGCATTCCATAGATGGGGGAGCAAGACCATATCTCCATACCAGCCAAAAAGCGACCTACTAGAATAACCAATGGGTATCCCATTCAAATGAGTATAACGAATGGTAATGGGTTGGACTATTGAATTTGTAAGCATAGCTGCATCAAATAAAGGGCTTTTAAATGGTAAAACCCGTCTTCCATCAGAACTAGTACCTTCTGGAAATAAAATTAATTTTTCGCAACGATCTAGCTGTTCTTTAATTAATCTTACTTGCTCATTGGATGCTTTGCGGTCTCGTCTAATAAAGATAGTGCGAGTGATTTTGGATAAAAACCCAAAGATTGGCCAGTTAGCAACCTCTGATTTTGCTATAAACCTTCCTGGAATAAGTGATCCAAGAATAATTATATCAAAATAAGATAGATGATTACTGACGAATAATACTTTTTTATCTCCAGAAATGTATCCAATTCTATCAATTTTTAAACCAATAATTTTTGTTATTAACTTATGATGAAGAACGGGGATAGAAATTCTCAATGGTAAGCAAGTTAATAAGGCCAGGAGTTGGAACGGCAATACTATTATAGTTGTGAGTCCGTATAGAAATAATCTGACAGCAGATAACCATTTGGTACCAAGTATTCGGTGCTCAATGCTATGTTCAAAAAGTCGCAGCTTAGCGTTTTCAGTATTAGATGGTTTTGTTTGGCTGGTATTCAAAGTTTCAATCATTGAAGTTGCAGAGATTTGGAGAAAGACCGTTGATAGTGTCTGCGGTATCTGGTTGGTAGAGATGCAGTTTTCACTACTACACAGACGTCTGTGGTATTAAATTGACTATCTATGACTGCCCCATCACCAATCTGTCCCCCAACTCTAAGATAACCTTTAATGAGGGGAGGAAGATTATTTATCTTTACAATTTCATCACCAACAGTTTCGTGCTTACTGCTCATATCAACATATTTTTTAGGCAAAGCGCAAGGACGTATAATTTGAGGAGCTTGATGCTGACTCCGAAGATAGGCTACCGCGGCTTGGTGTGTCTCTGGGACAGTGCCAGGAAAGCTAGCACAGCCGAACATTAGATCAATTTTGTGACTAAAAACGTAAGCAGCAATGCCTTGCCACAATAATTGCATGGTCACTCTATTTCGATAGTTAATATCGACGCAAGAACGTCCAAGCTCCAATATTTTTCCTGGGAATGATAAAATCTTTGATATATCGAATTCATTGGCCGTATAAAAATTTTGACTTGGATCCAAGTGAGCGCGTTGTAACAAACGATATGTGCCAATAACTGAATGTCTACCGCATCCGCTCAAATTATTTCGTAATCGCCGATCAGTCACCAAAAGATGGTCGGCGCCACCATCAAACTCATCATAATCTAATCGAAGGCGCTTGACTTGAGGCGATGGATTGGCCCCCATCTCTTCATAAAAGACACGGTATCGAAGTTTCTGGGCAGCTTCGATATCATATGAATTTTTTGCTAACTTTAATTCCAAGTTACCGAATATAATAGGGTGCATAAATCGCCCTATTTGAGATGTG
>JAACDT010000084.1 GCA_009936885.1 Alphaproteobacteria bacterium | reverse complement strand
GTTATTAGCGGAACTAGATATCCAATCAGATAGGTTTTGGACGGATTTTGAAGCTGCTGTAAATGATTTAGCGCCCAAAAACAGGCATCTTTTACAAAAACGCGAAGAGTTGCAATCAAAATTAGACAAATGGTTAGAAGAACATAAATCAACCGGGATAGAATCAGAGCAATATACTGAATATTTGCGAGAAATCGGTTATCTAATGCCCGAAGGTGAAAATTTTCAGATTGAAACATCGAATATAGATAGTGAAATTGCAACCATCGCAGGACCACAGCTGGTTGTTCCAGTTATGAATGCACGGTATGCATTAAACGCGGCAAACGCCAGATGGGGTTCTTTATATGATGCCTTGTACGGAACAGACATAATCCCAGAAGATGGGGGCGCAGAAAAATCAGGTGTTTATAACCCAGTAAGGGGACATAAAGTAATAAGCTACGCAAGAAACGTTCTAGATACACATAGCCCGCTTTCCAATTCTAGCTGGGAAGATGCAATTGGGTTTGCTATAGATGATGGTACTTTATCTATATCTATTGGGGAGCGTTCAACATCTCTTTCAGATAGCACACAATTTGCAGGCTATCGTGGGAGCCCCGATAACCCAAGCGCAATTTTACTCGTTAAAAATAATCTTCACATCGAAATCGCAATTGATCCGAACGGTATGATCGGAAAATCAGACAGAGCAGGCATCAATGATGTGATTGTTGAATCTGCTATTTCTACTATTATGGATTGTGAAGATTCGGTTGCTGCGGTTGATGCAGAAGATAAAGTTCTTGCGTATCGTAACTGGCTTGGACTTATGCGAGGTGACTTATCTGTTGAAATGAAAAAAGGGGATAAGACATTCACACGCCAGCTTAATCCCGATAAAAAATTTATATCTCCAGACGGAAACCCTGTAAGCCTTCATGGCCGGTCATTAATGCTAGTGCGAAACGTAGGACACTTAATGACTAATCCAGCTATTCTGCTTGATGATGGAAGCGAAATCCCAGAAGGCATTATGGACAGCTTTATGACTGTGCTTGGCGCCATGTATGATTTTAAAACAAATGGCAACTCCAGAACTAACTCGATTTATATTGTAAAACCAAAGATGCATGGTCCAGAGGAGGTTGCTTTTGCGTGTGAGATTTTTGACAGGGTAGAAGCTATTTTAAACTTGCCTGCCAATACTGCAAAAATCGGGATTATGGATGAAGAGCGGCGAACAACTGTTAACCTAAAGGAATGTATAAGAGCTGCAAAAAGCAGAGTAGCTTTTATTAATACAGGTTTTCTAGATAGAACAGGAGATGAAATACATACCTCCATGAATGCAGGTGCAATGATCCGCAAAGCAGATATGAAACAAGCTGCATGGATTGGCGCTTATGAGAATTGGAATGTAGATGTTGGACTTGCTTGTGGGTTCTCTGGAAAAGCTCAAATAGGCAAAGGTATGTGGGCTATGCCTGATTTAATGAATGAAATGATGAAGCAAAAAATTAGTCATCCAAATGCGGGTGCAAATTGTGCGTGGGTTCCATCACCAACAGCAGCAACCTTGCATGCTCTGCATTATCATCACGTAAATGTTTTTGAGAAACATGCCAAAATCGCAAAACGCCCCCATGCTGACCTTGCAGATTTATTAACCATTCCAACAGCAGAGAGACCAAACTGGTCAGACAGCGACATTCAACAAGAACTCGAAAATAATGCCCAAGGAATTTTGGGATATGTTGTTAGGTGGATTGACCAAGGTGTTGGATGTTCGAAAGTTCCTGATATTCACAATGTGGGATTGATGGAGGATAGAGCAACATTGCGGATTTCATCGCAACATATGGCAAATTGGATTCATCATAAAATTTGCTCAAAAGAGCAGGTTATGCTGGTTATGAAAAAAATGGCTGCGGTTGTTGATGGTCAAAATAAAGAGGACCCGCTATATGAGCCAATGGATCAAAACTTTGACACCTCTATAGCCTTCAAGGCGGCATGCGAGCTTGTCTTTGAGGGATTAAGCCAACCATCTGGTTACACAGAACCTATCCTACATCGTAGAAGGCTTGAAAAAAAGGCTTCTTTATAGATTTAAAATATCAATGAGAGTGTTTACATCATGACAAACGCTGAATTTAATCTTGATTTAAATATTGCAAAGATTCCTGATTTTCCCAAACCAGGCATAATCTTTTACGATATTAGTCCAATTTTAGAAGTTCCTGACCTGCTAAAACAAACAATCGACACCTTATGTGCTAAGGCAAAGGCCTTTCAGCCTGACCGAATCGGCGGGATTGATGCGCGCGGGTTTTTATTTGCAACACCTATTGCCTATAATTTAAATTGCGGCAGTGTTATGATAAGAAAGTCAAATAAGCTTCCAGGAGAAGTAATAACGGAGCATTATGATCTGGAATATGGTTCTGCCGAATTATC
>JAACDT010000083.1 GCA_009936885.1 Alphaproteobacteria bacterium | reverse complement strand
GTTGAACGGTGCACCAATTGTTGGCGCTGGTGAAGGTTGGATGATTAGCACTAAAGTCATGGAAGAGAACGGTCTAACTACTCTAGAAGATGTTCTTGCGCGACCTGACCTTTTCCCGCATCCAGAAGACTCGTCAAAAGGTGGGATTGTTACCTGCCCTTCAGGATGGGGATGTCAAATCGCAACTAATCAGCTTTTCAAAGCATTTGATATGGAAGCTAAAGGTTGGATGTTAATTGATTCGGGTTCTTCTGCAGGATTAAACGGTTCAATAGAAAAAGCTATCACACGTAATGAGCCTTGGTTTGGATATTATTGGGGTCCAACAGTTCTAGCTGCTCAAGGTGGTCTATCACTATTAGACATGGGTGCTTTTGCAGGCAATGACAACTGGGATAACTGTTTGATGGATCCAGAGTGTCAAGATCCAAAGCCGTCAGGCTGGGTCGTATCCGAAGTGACGTCAGTTGTAGCAGCAAACTTCATTGAAAATGGACCTAAAGCTGGAAAGGCATACATTGAAAAAAGAAATTTTCCTTCTGATGTAATGATGTCTATGCTGGTCTGGATGAATGAAAACCAAGCTAGTGGTGAAGATGCAGCTTATGAATTCTTATCAAGACACCCCGAAGTTTGGACGCAGTGGGTGACCGTACAAGGTGCTAATTTAGTTAAAAGGGCGCTTTAAACTTATTAAAACGATAAAAATGGGCCATGATTGGCCCATTTCTTTTTAGGAGGAAAAAATTGAGCCTGCTTACAGAATTTCCCAAAATGGGCAGAACCGACTTAAGAGACTTCAAGAAAGCTATCGATGAAAGTTTCAGAGATTTCACTCGGAACTATGGAGAAGCTATTGAAAACTTTTTTGACCCGCTGCTTTATTTCCTCGTTTGGCTAGAAAAATTATTTTTAAATACACCTTGGCCAATCATAATGGCCGTTATTGCGTTGTTGGTATATTTCGGCTCAAGAAGTATAAAACTCACAATTGGTGCGATTATAGCTTTCTTATTGATTGGTTATCTCGATATGTGGGAAGATACCATGGCAACATTAGCGATTATTTCGGTTGCAACAATTGTTTGCATTAGCGTTGGCATACCGATCGGAATATTGATGGCTCGCTCAAACAGAACGCAGACTGTGGTAACCCCTATTCTTGATATTATGCAAACAATACCGAGTTTTGTTTATCTTATACCTGTTGTGATGTTACTTGGTATTGGAAAGGTACCCGGATTATTAGCCGTATGCATATATGCCATTCCACCTATTGTTCGCCTTACCAACCTTGGAATTAGATTGGTTGACAAAGATGTTATGGAGGCCTCAGAGGCGTTTGGTGCTAGTTACAAACAAAAATTATTAGATGTGCAAATTCCACTCGCGCTTCCCAATATATTTGCAGGTGTAAACCAAACCATAATGATGGCTTTGTCGATGGTTGTTATTGCTTCAATGATTGGAGTGAAGGGCTTAGGTGTGCCTGTTCTAAGAGCAATATCAAATCAATATTTGGCTTTAGGCGTCATGAATGGCTTGGCAATTGTCGTATTGGCAATTTTATTTGATAGAGTATCTCAATCCTTTGGCAAAAGATTGCAAGCTCATAGAGAAAGTGGTCATAATGTCTGATATAAAGGTATCTATTAATAATCTATATAAAATATTTGGTAGCGATGCCGCATCAATGGTTGATTTGGTGAAAGAGGGGATGTCGAAGTCAGATTTGCTTGAAAAGCATGGCCATGTACTTGGTTTAGACAATGTTAATATAGATGTAAGAAAACAACAAATTCAAGTCATAATGGGTCTTTCTGGGTCTGGTAAATCAACCTTAATAAGACATATTAACCGTCTGATTGAGCCGACATCTGGCTCTATTATTGTTGATGGTGATGATATTTTATCAATGTCCCTAGCCGAGTTGCGTGATTTCAGGCGTAGCAAAGCTAGCATGGTTTTCCAAAAATTTGGATTACTACCGCATCGAAAGGTAATAGATAATGTCGCCTATGGGCTAAGTATCCAGGGTATAAATAAAGAAGAAGCATTAGCCAGATCTAATAAGTGGATCAAGAGTGTCGGTTTGACTGGTTTTGAAAATCACTATCCATCTCAGCTTTCTGGGGGAATGCAACAGCGCGTTGGATTAGCGCGTGCTCTTGCAACGGACGCAGATATACTTCTTATGGATGAGGCTTTTTCAGCACTTGACCCTTTAATCCGATCTGATATGCAGGATGTATTATTATCGCTTCAGGAACAGCTTCATAAAACGATAATATTTATCACGCATGACCTCGATGAGGCGCTAAAGCTTGGTGACGATATTGCTATTTTAAGAGATGGCGCAGTTATCCAGTCTGGAACGGCTGAAAAAATAATACTCCACCCAGCCGATGATTATGTAACAGATTTTATCAAAGATATTAATAAGGCCCGTGTTCTTAAGGTAAGCTCTGTTATGGCAAAAGACGAAAAAATAAAAGGGCCTGAAATTTCGGATAATGTGATTATTGAGGATGCCTTGCAAACTGTTTCCCAATCAGGATCAAATGGGGCAATCATTGTTAAGAACGGAAAAAAAATCGGAACCGTTTCCTTAACTGATATGATAATGGCAATTGCACGTTCTACAGAGAATACTGATAGTGATACTGTTTACAGGTAATTTTTGTTTTATATGCAGGTTAAACAAATATTTTTTAAATTTAGGCCATTGGCTCTTACACCTCATCTAAGGATACAACATTAGTGAGCAAAACAGCTATTGTTATACATCCAGAGGTGCGAATTCTTCCAACCTCTCGAAACTCAGATGCTTTATTGCATGAAGCGTGCGGTCTTGCCGAAGCGATTAAGCTTGAAGTAATCCACCGTGAGGTCGTAAAACTCTTCTCCCCTAAGGCTGCAACATACTTTGGGGCTGGATTTCTGGAATTATTAATTGAGCGAATTGAGCTTGAGGATCCACATCCTGTTATAATTTTCGATTGCTCATTAAGTCCTGTTCAGCACCGTAATTTGGAAGAAATGCTTGGCTGTAAGGCAATTGATAGAACCGCATTAATTTTAGAAATTTTTGGCGCTAGAGCAAACACCCATGCAGGAAGACTTCAAGTAGAGCTGGCCTCCCTTACGTTTCAGCGCTCGCGTTTGGTTCGAAGTTGGACACATCTTGAAAGACAAAGAGGCGGAAGTGGCTTTCTTGGTGGCCCTGGTGAGAGACAGATAGAACTCGACCGCCGTATGCTATTAGAGCGCGTGGTTAAAATTAAAGAAGAGCTTAAGGAAGTTGAGAGAACAAGACAAATCCAACGCAAAAACAGAAATCGAACAGAAACTCCAACAATAGCTCTTGTAGGGTATACTAATGCAGGTAAATCTACTTTGTTCAATGCATTAACCGCATCGAATGTCATGGCTAAGGATATGTTATTTGCAACCCTTGACCCTACCTTACGCATGGCCGAGCTTCCAACTGGTCAAAAAATAATTCTAGCTGATACGGTAGGGTTTATTAGCGAGCTTCCAACAGAATTAGTCGAGGCATTTAAAAGCACTTTAGAAGAGGTAACACAGGCTGATTTCTTATTACATGTGCATGATGCATCCTCGCCATTTCTGGAAGAAGAAGCAGAGGATGTGAATAAAATACTTGGTGATCTTGGGTTAGATGGGGATGAGCTTTCTCAAAAGGTAATTCACGTGCTTAACAAATCAGACCTAATTCCATCTAACAAACAACAAGAATTAGAACATATGTTTCCAAATGGGGCATTTTTGTCGGCGCTCTCTCACTCAAATTTTCAAAGCTTAGTTAGTTTAATTGAGGAAGCTATAAACATAGATTCTGCTGTTTATAGCTTTCATATTTCTTCTCGTTTTGGTGACGCTCGCGCTTACTTGCATCAGAATGGAATTGTGCTTCATTCATGCTTTAATGATGATGGGTTTGAGAGCTTAACGGTAAGGCTGTCTGATGCTTACTATCAACGTTTTACTACCCGTTGGACAGAATATGATATCCCAGAAAAAGGTATCTAAAAATCAAGTTAAACTAGTCCAATAGCCCCTTCTAAACGAATAAGAAGTACGGACATAATATCATTTTTAACTGATAAATTTAGGGCAGTATTTTTATGAAAACAATAATGTGGTTCCGTCAGGATCTAAGACTAGCCGACAACCCTGCTCTAATTGAAGCGGTGAATAGCGGTGAGATTATTCCAGTTTATATTCTAGACGACCATAATTCAGGCTCTCAGAAAATGGGCGCTGCAAGTAGGCTCTGGCTACACCACTCATTAGAATCGCTAGGTAAGTCCTTAAACAGGAATTTGAAATTTTTTAAGGGACCTGCGGATAAAATCCTGCCTGAATTAATTCTCCAAACAAACGCAGATAAAATCGTATGGAACAGATGTCATGAGCCTTGGCGAATGACACGTGATATATCAATTAAACAACATATCAAAGAATTAGGTGTTGAGGTAAAAAGTTTTGCAGGGTCGCTTTTGTGGGAGCCGCATCAAATACAAAAATCCGATGGCACTCATTACCGCGTATTCACCCCCTTCTACCGCAGGGGGTGTCTTGCTGCCACGCCGCCAAGAAAACCGCTTGCAGCCCCAACTGATATTAAATATTCACAGCAAATTATAAAATCCAAAAATTGCACGCTACCTGAACTTGAATTATTGCCTATGCATAAATGGTCTCGCTCGATACTTAACGAGTGGAAGATAGGCGAGCAAGATGCTGCCCAAACGCTTACTGAATTTCTTGAGAATGGGATTTCAAGCTACAAAACAGGCAGAAACATTCCCTCTCAAAAGTCGGTTTCTAGATTATCGCCAAGATTGCATTTTGGTGAATTATCACCAAATCAGGTCTGGTATGCGTCTCAAGACGTAATTGAGCCAGGAGATTCTAATTTAGATAGCTTTCTTTCTGAATTGGGCTGGCGTGAATTTGCCCATCATTTAAACGTTCATCACCAAACACTTGCAAATGAGAATCTAAACCCAAAATTCAATTCATTTGCTTGGAAAATGACACCAGATAGTCTTAAAGCATGGCAAACAGGCAGGACAGGCTATCCAATAGTAGATGCTGGTATGAGAGAGCTTTATCAAACAGGCTACATGCATAACAGGCTGCGGATGATTGTTGGCTCTTTTCTTGTCAAAAATCTTCTACAGCATTGGCACCATGGACGAGATTGG
>JAACDT010000335.1 GCA_009936885.1 Alphaproteobacteria bacterium | reverse complement strand
GCAAGAAGTAGTCTTGAGACTTGGGTAAGGCGTGCTTCTGTATATCGCATCGCAGCTGCATTATCGCCGTCAATATTGCCAAAATTACCCTGCCCATCAACCAGCGGGTATCTCATTGCAAAGTCCTGAGCTAGCCTTACCATTGCATCATAAATAGCACTATCGCCGTGCGGATGATATTTACCAATTACATCGCCAACAACACGTGCAGATTTTTTAAATGACTGATCGGGGTCTAGTTTTAGCTGTCTCATCGCGTATAATAATCTGCGATGCACTGGCTTTAGCCCATCTCGTACATCTGGCAGAGAACGAGACGTAATTGTAGATAACGCATAGGCTAAATAGCGCTCAGATAATGCGGATGCAAAATCTGTTGCGGCAAACGAATCTTCTACATCTGTAAGTGTATTATTAAAATCAACCATGCATCCTTGATAACGTCATCTTAATTAGAATACAATATATAGCGTTACCAATTTGATGATTCCACCATATTTGCCAATCTTTGTCTAGCGGAGGGCAATTGTTTATCTACAGTATTATATATATTTTTCTGCAAAAAATGACCTGTGATTTTAATTCCGGCCGCAAGCTCATTATCGATCTTTACATGCCCGCCAAGGCACATAGGCAAAACCAGCAACCTGTCTGCATATATACCAGCAGCTGGTTTGCTAATGGCACTTCCAGATTTAGGGCTCACATAAGCAAGCTCCTCGCTTGACCCCGTAACACCGCACGTCTCTAGCTTTAGGGCAAACCCTAATTCCTGAAGCAAGCCCAACTCCCATTTAACAAAGAAATTAAGCCATTCATTATCATCTTTGCTTAATGATACTATTTGCAGCAGAGCTGTTGTCGCCAGCCATAAAGCTGGTTGTGGTTCACGCTCTGGCAAACTACTTTCTAACAAGCTGCACATACTTGATAATGCAGAAAGGCGCAAAGGTGTATCTATCATTAATGCAGAATAATTTTTTGCAAGTTCTAGTTTGAATGTGCCAAGCTGTTCATCCAATCTTGCTCGCCATTGAGCATCAACAAGAGAGCCAGGTTGCAGCATTGAGCGCTTTTTACCGGATTGGCCAGCCTGCACTAATCCTGCATGGCGGCCATGAGTTTTAGTCAGAATAGTGGTGACACTATGCAATTCAGCATATGGCTTATTACTTAGAATAATGCCTTCATCCTGCCAGTCAGGCATTAAATTCAAGGTCCCAATTACGATATCTGTCAGGATCATTCATCCAGTCTTTACGGTATTTGACATGGGTGAATAAATGGATCCTACGCTCAAACATTGCTTCAAGCTCTAATCTGGCAGACTGGCCAATACGCCTCATTGACTGACCCTTTTTTCCAAGAACAATACCGCGATGCCCCTCTCTTGCCACATAAATGCTTGCATGAATTTCTGCACTGCCATCGTCTTTTTCCTGCCAACTATCTGTTTCAACAGTAAGCTGATACGGTAACTCTTGATGTAAATTCATGAACAGCTTCTCTCGCAATATCTCAGCTGCTAACTGACGTTGCGGCAAGTCAGATAAATCCTCAGGGTCGAACAAAAACGGGCTTTGTGGCATCTGGTCTGCAAGCCATTTGACCAAATCTTTTACCCCTTTTCCTTTTTCAGCAGATATCATAAATATTTTTTCAAATTCTAATATTTGTGTGAGCTGTGATGCTCTTCCCAATAAATTCTCAGGATTGGTAAGGTCAATCTTATTTAGAATGAGGGCAAATTTGCGATGTGGAAACTCATCTTTTATTTTTATGATCTGTTTGATTATTGCTTCGGTTTCCTCATCAAGACTGGTGCGGGCACTATCATGAAGCAACAAGGTTACATCTGCCTCGTCCGTTCCTTGCCATGCTGCATGCACCATTGCGCGATCTAATCTGCGTTTTGGTTTAAAAATTCCAGGGGTGTCTACAAATATAATCTGCGACTCTCCAAACATTGCAATACCGCGTATTCGAGAGCGGGTGGTCTGTACTTTCGGGGTTACAATAGATACTTTTGCACCAACGATATAATTCATTAACGTTGATTTTCCTGCATTGGGCGCCCCAATCAGTGCCGCAAATCCAGCTCTGGTTGCAAGGTTTGATGGTGTTTGAAGAACTGTTGTCATTTCGATACTAAATACTCTGTTTGGATAAAAAATCCATAAATTGTCTTGCCGCGTCCTGCTCTGATAGTTTTTTCGATGCGCCAGAACCTGTTGATGGTTGAAATCCCTCTATCGTCACTTTTGTTGTGAAGCGTGCCTGATGGTCTGGCCCAGTTTTCTGCATAAGCTCATATGATGGCAGCCCTAACCCTTGGGCTTCTGACCATTCTTGAAGTGCTGATTTTGGATTATAGACTATATCTTGCGGAACATCGCCTTTCCAATTCCAATAGCTCAATATAAACCGATCGGCTACTTCTATTCCAGAATCAAGATAAAGAGCGGCGATGATAGATTCTACGACATCTGCCATTATTGAGGGCTGGATTGCAAGCTCTGTTCCTTTTTCTGCTATGATGTAGTTTTGCAACTCAATTTTAAGAGCAATTTCGTATAATTTTGATTGCTGTGCTTGTGCATGAAATCGCTTTGTAAGCTTACCTTGGTCATCATGGTCAAATTCAAGGAAAAGATGCTTTGCGAGAATCAATCCAAGCACTCTATCTCCTAAGAACTCAAGCCGTTCATAAGACAGCTCAGCTGAAAACACACTACGATGAGCAAGTGCCTGCCGTAATAAAGAGATGTTGTTAAACTGATACCCTAATGCGGATTGTAATTTCTCGAGCGAACCCTCACTCATTAATAAATACCCTTACCAATTCGGTTATATCGAATGGCAAATGGCCACTTCCAAATTTCAAACAGGCTTGATGAGTTATTATGGCTAAAGAACATAAATTCTGCGCGACCAATTAAATTTTGCATAGGCACAAAACCAACCGCCTTACTTCTGCTATCACGAGAATTATCTCTATTATCACCCATCATAAACAAATGCCCATCTGGTACGTTAAATACAGGTGTATTATCGAAATTTAGGTCATCTCTTAATTCTTGGATTACGTGTTTATGCCCATCTGGAAATGTCTCTTCATACAGAGCAGAACGCATTTTAGTAACGCCATTTGATACATCGTTTTCACCAATTTGCCTTCTTGCGACCTGTTTTCCGTTAATATGCAAAATCCCGCCAACAACCTGTATTCTATCACCTGGCAGACCAACAACACGCTTAATATAATCAATGGATACGTCTGACGGCAATCGGAAGACTACAACATCCCCTCGCTCTGGAACGGTGGATAATACTCTGTTTTTGATAGGAACAGCTGCAAAAGGAAAGGAATATTTAGAATAGCCATAGGAATATTTAGAAACGAATAAATAATCCCCTACCAATAAAGTTGGAATCATGGAGCCAGAGGGAATATTAAATGGCTCTGCCACTAGCGACCGAAAGCTCAAAGCTATCACACCTGCAATAACTATGGTCTTGATAGTCTCAGCAATGCCAGAATTCTTTTTACCAGATTTGATCTGTGATGCCTTAAAGTCTGGATTATGTTTACCCATTAGTTTGCTTTCTTCATCTTTAGTCGCCTGTTTAGTCAAATTGAGTTTAGGTTTTTTATATTTTTTCCAATATCACATAGGCTATAACATACGGATATTCGTCTGTTAAAGAAAGATGAATAGCACCTGTTTGCCCGACTGCCAACTGCTGGTTGAGTTTGCTTAGACAATTTCCGTACAGATGAACAACAGGAGCTCCTTTTTTTCCTTGATTTAAAATCTCAGCCTGCTGCCAGCCCAGACTATTTTGATCGGAAAAATGAAACGCTTTATAGATTGCTTCTTTAGCCGCAAAGCGCTGTGCAACATATGCATTTTTTTCAGATCTCGCGCTTAATTCTTCCCGCTCACGGTAGGTGAGAATTTTTTTATCAAAATTTAAGGGAAAACGACTACGTGCCTGTTCAATTCGCCGGATATCGCATAAGTCTGTGCCAATTCCTACAATCAAATTATATCTCGCATTATCATTACTTACTTGCTTCTCTTATAATGTGATTCATTTCCTTTATGACATTCTCAAGACCAGAGAAGACAGCTTCACCAATAATAAAGTGGCCTATATTTAATTCTTTTATTTCAGCGATTGCGGAAACTGGCGCAACATTATCAAAGCTTAGTCCATGACCCGCATGAACTTCAATACCTAACTTATCTGCGCGTTTAGCTGCAGCTATTAAATCGTCTAATTTTTTATCCCTATTGAGCAATGATGCATCACAATAGCCTCCCGTGTGGAATTCAACAATATCTGCACCAACATTTCCAGCTGCTTCTATTTCATTGTCGCGGGGGTCAATAAATAGTGACACTCTTATATTATTATCTTTTAGTTGCTGAATAAATGGCGTTAATTTTTTTTCCTGTCCTGCCACCAATAGTCCGCCCTCAGTTGTAACTTCTGTGCGATTTTCAGGAACAATACACACCGCATTTGGCCTCAAAGAGCATGCGATATTGACCATTTCAACATTAGCCGCCATTTCAAGATTAACAGGCAATATGGAATGTTTAATGATAGTTTCAGCGTCTTGATCTCTTATATGACGTCTATCCTCTCTTAAGTGAATTGTAACGCCATCTGCGCCTGCATCCGCTACCATTTTTACAGCACGCATTGGGTCTGGGTGGGTTCCTCCACGCGCATTTCGCAATGTTGCTACGTGGTCGATATTTACACCTAGTCTTATATTTCTCATTCAAGCGCTCCCGATTATGGTTAACCTCTTCTATATACTGACAGTCATTTTGCCAATAGCACTTCTAATTAGCAGACTACTATTAGCACGTTTAAAGGATAGAGTATTCTTTCGTCTTTTAAAAAAAAATAAAATGGAAAAGAATTAGAACAGCGGGTTTCAAGAAAGTTTCATTTTTTGATTATGTTTTTTCCTAAATCGCTCGCGAAGTTTTTTCATCGACCAATACATGATAAAATAAATCGGAGGTCCAAAAACAAGCGAAATCAGAAAAGACCCCACAATCCATGGTATCATTATCGAGTAAATGTCAGATACAATCGAGTTCATCTCCACCGTTATGTCTAGATTTGCTGGTTGGACGTATCCAAGAGCCCAGTTACCAACTTTAAGACTAGACCACCACATTAACGGAAACGTCCAAGGATTGCCTACAAGCGTGCCTAAAGCAGCCATAAAAATACTCGCATTAATAAGATAAGCAACAAAACCAGCGATTATAAAAT
>JAACDT010000334.1 GCA_009936885.1 Alphaproteobacteria bacterium | reverse complement strand
TAATGCATTTTCAAGGCGCTTTTTACCAATATAGCACCATGGGCATATAATATCCGCAAATATTTCTATCTTAAGTTTGGGTTTCATATCGCGGCTTGAGCAGTTTTTCTATTACCTATTTAATCTATGTTAGTTTTAATGCTAAAACAATGGCACATAACTCTGCTATGTTAGTATTTACCTTTTTTAGGGGAGAATAAAATTGGCTTTGGATGATGAAAAAGCATTGAGCCTTGTAACCGCAAAGAGAGATGCATTATTACAGCAGGTAAGAACGCTCCAAATATCTACCAGTTCTGATAGCGGCGATAATATTGAATGGGGTGTTGCACCTTATATAAGAAGAAATAACGTGTTTTATATATATGTAAGCGAACTTGGAGGGCATGTTCGCTTTATGCTAGATAAACGACCTGTGTTATTTAGTATTATTGAGGATGAAATAGTAGCCACAAATATATGGGCGCGTATTCGATTGAAATTTACCGCAGAAGTGAGTGAGATAAAAAGAGGCGGGGCAGAATTTAATACGCTCTGTGATGAGATTGCAAGTCACCATGGGCCTGTCATGACCGTAATACGTGAATTTTCCGATTTTCATTTATTTGCTATTAATCCAAAGAAGGGTGTTATTGTAACCGGATTTGGGTCGGCATTTAACGTCATAGGTAATGATTTTAGACTTGAGAGCAGACTTTCATCTAATGGCTGAAACGCAACCCATTTTATATTCTTTTCGAAGATGCCCTTTTGCAATGAGAGCACGGCTAATATTAAAAACATGTAATGTGACGGTTAGGTTGCGCGAAATTGAATTGAAAGATAAACCAAAGGAATTGCTTCAGGCGTCTCCAAAAGCAACCGTCCCAGTGCTTATTTTACCAGACCAAATTCTTGAGCAATCTATGGATATTATACTCTGGGCACTTTCGGTCAGCGACCCCCATAATATTTTGGGTTCATGGAATGCGGATAAAGCTGCGAGTGCGCAATTCTTAGAATCGTTAGATGGTGAGTTCAAACGTCATTTGGACAGATATAAATATGCGGCTCGTTTTGAGCCTAAAGGCAAGAACTTTCATCGTGATTTGGCTATGTTCTGGATAGAAAATATAGAAGTTAAGCTCTCAGAAATGCCTTACTTATCTGGCAAAACTATTGGAATCTTTGATTATATTTGCCTGCCTTTTATCCGCCAGTTTAGAATAGCAGACCCTGACTGGTTTGATTCTCAAAAATTGCCAAATTTACATAAAAGCCTATCTCAGTTTTTGGAATCTTATCTTTTTATGCAAGTAATGCAAAAGATGCCAATCTGGAAAAAAACAGGCATAGAGACAGAATTCTAGGACGCATCATATTATCGAAGTTTATATGCTTTACTGATCCGCGTTAAGCCAGATTTGTGAATCTTTTTGAATTTGGTTTCTGTTTTCATCGCTCATTTTCGATAGGGTTCGATACATCATAGCCATACGAGGGTTAGTTTTGAGCTTATCCTCATGCAACATCAAAAAATTCCAATATAAATAATTAAAGGGGCAAGCATCCTCGCCTATTTTTTTCTTCACATTATATTTGCATGAGCCACAATAATTGGACATTCTATCGATATAGGCACCGCCAGAAACATAAGGCTTGCTTGCCAAGATTCCGCCATCTGCAAATAATACCATTCCGCTTACATTAGGAAGTTCAACCCACTCATACGCATCTACATAAACACTCAAAAACCAGTTATTTAACTGTTCTGGAGAAACCCCCGTTAATAGCGCATAGTTCCCTAATACCATCAAACGCTGTATGTGATGCGCATAGGCATGGTCACGCGTTTGGGCAACTGATTGTGATACGCATTTTAAATCTGTTTGTGCTGACCAATAAAAATTGGGAAGGGGCGCTGTTAACTCAAGATAATTCATATCCGCATATTCAGGCATTTTATACCAGTACAAGCCTCTTACATATTCCCGCCATCCAAGTATTTGACGAATAAATCCCTCGACGGAGTTTAAGGGCATATTATCTTCATAAAAGGCCTGCTCTGCTCGTAACACCACTTCTTTTGGGCTAAGTAGGCCAATATTTAGATACAAACCAATGTGGGAGTGGTACATCCATGCTTCATCTACTAACATTGCATCCTGAAAGGTGCCAAAATTTATCAAGCGTTCTTCAATAAACTTATCTAGAATGAGCAGCGCATCTTTTCTTGTTACAGCATAATGAAAGCTATCTAAACTTCCAAAATGGTCTGAGAAACGACTTCCAACAAGCGCTATCACTTTTTTTGTTATTTCATCTGGTTTTATTTTAGTAGGGGAGGGTATATGTTTTTTAGCATCTGGAGAAACTCTGTTCTCAGAATCATAATTCCACTTTCCCCCTATAGGGGTTCCATCTTCATTCATTAACACGTTAGTTTCCCGTCTTAATTCGCGATAGAAATATTCCATTCTTAATTGGGTTCTACTATCCGCCCAATTCCGAAACCGTTCTTCAGAAGAAAAAAACCGTGTATCTTTTCTAATTTCAAAAGGCAGGGATGTCTCTAATTGAAACTCAGTAAATATTTGCCTTAACCTGAATTCCGCAGCTTCCACCATACATAATGCGTCAGGGGAGAATTTATCTATAACTGATTGTAATTGTGATATAAAGTCACCTTTATTATCAGGGTTTTTATAATCAATATAACAAATATTCCATCCTTTTAGGCGACATTCTTCTGCAAAATGACGCATGGCAGAAAAGATAAATGCAATTTTTTTCTTATGATGTTTTACATAGGTTACCTCTGTTTTTAGCTCTGCCATTAAAATCAGATCATTTTCTGGGTCAATATCTGCAAGAGATGCAATACCAAGATCTAACTGGTCGCCTAATATTAATCTAACTGTTCTCATCAGGCTGACTTTGGTAACTTTGAGAAAGCTTCAAGGGCCATTTCTCTTGAGGCTTTAAGGTCTACGATAGGCATCGGATAAGAGTTGCCAAGTTGAACACCGCTTTCTTCTAATATCTCAGTGGGTGCTTGCCATGGACAATAAAGGTATTTTTTAGGTAGCTCTGCTAATTCTGGCACCCATTTGCGTGTATAGGCCCCATCGGCATCAAATTTCTCACCTTGTGTGATCGGACTGAAAATTCGGAAATAGGGTGCAGCATCTGCACCGCACCCAGCAATCC
>JAACDT010000082.1 GCA_009936885.1 Alphaproteobacteria bacterium | reverse complement strand
GGCAAGCTTGTGTTCCATTACAATATCAATATGACCAGAAGCAAGTAACGCATAATTATGGCAATCACCCCCAAAATAGGTATCCTTACATTTTTCTGAAATTATTTGGAACTTTTCAAATCCTAATTCCGTAAATGCCGCTGGAGAAGAAGTTGCTATTAAAGCTTCTGATAATTCTTTTTTCTTAGATGCCGATATTAAAGTGCCGTTTAATGTGGCGGAAGAATATTTCAGGCTCTCATCAAAATAGCCGATATACATCTCATCCAAGCATGGCATATCCATTAACCCCAGCAATGGAAAACCCTTATCACAAAAAGCAACCAGTGTTCCAAAAAGAGGCTTGCCTGCTATAAATGCTCTGGTACCATCAATTGGGTCAATACACCAACCGGTGCCGCTACCAAGACTACCTCCATATTCTTCGCCAAAAATAGCATGAGTAGGAAATTCTGTTTCTAGTATTTCTCTTAATTTCTTCTCAATTAACTTATCCGCAATCGTAACAGGCGAATCATCTGATTTGGTATCAAATTTATCTATCCTGCGAAAATATTGTTTGGCAATTGGTCTTGTTAATGCAGGAACGCCCGCCAGAAATTCTGCTAGCTTGGGTATGTTTAAATCAGTTTGATTAAGTGGGCGTGTGATTTAATTCTTCCACTTCTCTATAACTAGAAATTGGTTTTATTGAATACTAACTTCTTGTGCATCAATCTGAGCTTGGGTAGGCAGTGCCACTGGTGTATCAGCAAGACTTCTAAGGTAGGCTATCATATTGGCTCTGTCAGATGGTTTTTTCAAACCCGCAAAGTTCATCTTGGTTCCCTTAATATAGGCCTTAGGTTTATATAAAAATGCATTTAACGCATCATAATCCCAAGCGCCGCCCATGCCAACCAATGCATCAGAATAGTTAAACCCATCTTTCATTCCTTTGCTTGCATCTACAATATTCCACAGCATTGGGCCTGTCTTATTCTTTCCATCTGCATCAAATTCATGACAAGCGGTGCATTTTTTTGCAACCTTAATTCCAGCTTCAATATCTGCAGAAGCAAGCAGTGCCAAGATAGGCTCAGGGCCTTGATTAACAGGAGTGGTAGCTTGTCCGCTATCAGCAACTTGCTTTATTTCTACAGGATAAGCATTCTCATCTATCGCTTGATCAGGAACCAAAATTTCAGCAATTTTGCCACCGCCCATCGCCAAAAGACCTGCTAGCAAAAATCCAGCTAGAATTTTATTTGTCTTTAGATTATCCATGCAAATTCCCCAGTATCACGGTTATATTTTGTCGATTTCAACATACAGCAAAGGTTATTTAAATTAGCAAAGCAAATTTATTTCATATTTGACACTTTGTGATACCCTAAACCACCCTCTCTCTCAAGTCCTAGAGAGTTGACATTTGCTGAATTCTTTTGCCTGATGCACCGAATTATGAAAAAAAAACAATATGACTGATAATAATACGATAATAACGGTAATTCCTGCTCGAATGGGATCTCTGCGTTTACCAAACAAACCCATGGCTGAGATCGCAGGAAAGCCCATGATTGTCCATGTCTGGAAACAAGCTGTAGCCGCGGGTTTGGGCCCTGTTGTGGTTGCGTGTGATAGTATTTCTATTGTCAATGCGATTCAGAATGAAGGCGGAATTGCCCTTATGACTGATAGCGATTTACCATCTGGTACTGATAGAATTTATTCCGCTCTGTGTGAATTTGACCCAGATGAGACATATCGACGCGTTGTCAATTTACAAGGTGATTTACCAGATATTCCGCCAAATTATCTTGCACTTTTGGCTAATATGTTAACTAAGCCAGAATTCGATTTATGCACATTAGTGGCGCCTTGCAAAGAACATGAAATAAATGCACCGCAAGTCGTAAAAGCTGTAATGAGCTGGAATGAAGATTTTCTTGAATCAGATTTTCCAACTGGTAGGGCACATTATTTTAGCCGCGCTCCTATTCCGTTTGGCAGTGATATATTCTGGCACCATATTGGACTATATGGCTGGCAACGCGATGCATTAAAACAATTTGTTGAAACAGCCCCTTCTAATTTGGAAACAACAGAGAAGCTTGAGCAGTTGCGAGCGTTAGAGTTAGGAATGATAATTGGTGCTGGAAAAGTAAATGCGCCAGCAGCAGGAGTTGATACAGAGCAAGATTTGATAGAAGTTCGAAAAAAGCTTAACAGCAAACTTAATAAATGAGGATGTAATGAGCACACAACATACAATAGCATTTCAAGGTGTTCCAGGGGCCTATTCCCATCTTTCCTGTCAGGCATTCTGCCCTGAATTGAAAGCAGTTGCTTATGAGAGTTTTTCTGGAATGTTAAGAGCCGTGCAAGTTGGCGAATGTGACGCCGCTATGGTGCCTGTTGAAAATTCAACTGCAGGGCGTGTTGCTGATATTCACCGATTGCTTCCTAATTCTGGGCTTCATATCGTTGCAGAGCATTTCCAACCTGTGAATCACCAGTTACTTGGCGTTAAAGGGGCTAAATTATCCGATATTAAAGAAGCACATAGTCATGAGCAGGGCCTTGCACAATGCCGAGAAAAACTAGAGATGCTTGGAATAACGCCTATTATTCATTCCGACACGGCAGGTGCTGCGCGTGATGTTGCAAAGTGGGGCGAGCTAACAAAAGCAGCTATCGCATCAAAGCTCGCATCCGATATTTATGGTCTTGAGGTTTTAATGGACGAGATAACAGATATGAGCGTCAATACGACGAGATTTTTGGTGATGAAAAAACAGATGCAGGTGCCCGACATCTCGTTGGGACCTGCGCATTGCACTTTTGTTTTCTCTCTTCGTTCGGTACCAGCAGCCTTATATAAAGCACTTGGCGGATTTGCTACTAATGGGATTAATTTAACAAAAATAGAATCTTACATGTCAGGCGACCAGATGCAGGCAGCACAATTTTACATTGATTGTGAAGGGCATATTGAGCAAAAAAATATGCAACATGCATTAGAAGAGCTAAAATTCTATTGCCTACCTGATGCGGTGCACATTCTTGGCTGTTATCCGTCTAGCCCTCATAGACATAAAACTAAATAGGTCTGAAACTAAATAGAAATTAGTTTTTGTGCTATTCTAAAAAGACTTGTTTGTTGTAATGCGATGTTCCATATTCTGCTATGAAGGGTTGGATGGACGGTTTGCTCTGCTCACCAGGTCAGGTCCGAAAGGAAGCAGCCAGCGTAGTTCTTAACTGGGTCGTCCAGCTCTTCGCTTTATTGGCAGCAAGGTTGTTGAAACCAACTGATAACACCAAAGGGTACCTTAATCGCTTGCACAGGTTTAAAAAGTGAGCGCTAGATAATTAATTATTATTTTCAGAGTTACTGTTACTAAGAGTGAACGTTTATGGAAAACAAAAACGCTACCCCATATAAAGTGTTAGCGCGGAAATATCGTCCAGATAACTTTGATTCGCTCATAGGACAGGATGCATTAGTTTGCACCCTTACCAACGCAATTGCTTTAAACAGGCTTGCCCATGCATTTATTCTAACTGGGGTGCGGGGCGTTGGAAAAACATCAACTGCTAGAATATTGGCAAAAGGATTAAACTGTATTGGCCTTGACGGCAATTCAGATGCAACCATGCACCCTTGTAATCAGTGTGAGCCTTGTAAGTCGATCCAATTAGGTCAACATGTTGATATTTTGGAAATGGATGCGGCCTCGCATACAGGCGTGGATGATATTCGTGAAATTATAGATGGGAGTGTGTATCGCCCTGTTTCCGCACGCTATAAAATCTATATTATTGACGAAGTGCATATGCTTTCAAAAAATGCTTTCAACGCTTTATTAAAAACACTTGAAGAACCCCCAGAAGCCGTTAAATTCATTTTTGCGACAACTGAAATTCGCAAAGTGCCGGTTACTATTTTATCACGCTGTCAACGCTTTGATTTAAGGCGAGTTCCGTTAGATTTACTTATTACCCATTTATCCAAAATTGCTGCGGCAGAGAAAATAAATACAGAGCCAGAGGCAATTCGTCTCCTTGCCTATGCAGCAGGCGGCTCTGTTCGGGATTCTTTATCATTGCTTGACCAAGCATCAGCCTTGGGATCAAACGATATCAAGCTATCTGTTGTTGAAAATATGCTTGGTCATGCCAATGCAGATGGGTTGCTGGATTTACTACAATCTTGTCTAGATGGTGATATTCAGACAGCCTTAACAAGCTTAAAAAATGCCGTTGATTCAGGAGCTGAGCCAGAGCAAATCATATCTGACTTGATGGATTTTATACATCAGGCTTCGCTTATTGCAAGCAACTCACTGATAGAAGAAATAAGCGAGTCTTCAAAAGAAAAGCTAGTGCTTCTAGCAAAATTCGACATCCCTCGACTAGCAAGATGCTGGCAAATATTGCTAAAAGGTCATCAAGAAATCAAAGCCGCTCCAAGGCCAGAGGCCAGTGCGCAAATGCTCATTATAAGGCTTTCCTATACATCAGCTATGCCAACGCCATCTGAAATTCTAAACAAACTTCCAGCCGCGCCATCACCGATAGATGATAGCCCAAAGCCAAATAATTCACATAATTCACAACCAAATACGCCAAATAATTTGCAACAAAATAATTCAGAGACAGATAATCTACCAGGCACAACCTCAGGGCCTGACGATTTGGCTGTAAATAATGGTGCCACTATAACAGCATTAACTCACGATATGAGTGCTGAGCACCCCTCAGATATGACAGCGCCTATTGCAACATCACCCATAATTGCTCCTGATACTCTCTCTAATGCTAATAGCCAGACGCGTAGCTCGTCATTTGAAAACTTGCGAGATATTGCTGAATATTGCGAACAAGAAGGGGCTCTTATTCTCGCCTCAGACATACGCAATCATGTTGAGCTGGTTCATCTAGAAGCCTGTCATCTAGAAATCCATTTAGTGAAAGATGCCTCAAAAGACCTTGCTGGTAAAATTGCACAATTTCTTAATTCCCGCACAAACCAGAGATGGATGGTCTCCGTTAGTGATAAGAGCAGCTCGCTGACACTTCAGAAAACGGACGAGATAGCCAAACAAGAGAAGCTATCTATGGCGGCTGAACATCCTATAGCAAAAAAGGTGCTAGAAATATTCCCAGGCGCTGCAGTAACAGACGTAATCACACCTATTGAGAATGAGATGCCATCATCTTCAACGCTATTAGCTGAAACTGATTTGATAGAGAATCCAGAGCCAGATATTTTTCCAGAGCATTCAGATAAACCCAAACTTTCAGACAAAAAGGAGAAAATGTATGATGCGTAATCTGGGCGGAATGATGAAGAAAGTTCAAGAAATGCAATCCCAGATGGAAGCGATGCAAACAGAAATGGCAAGCCGTCATTTCTCTGCTACATCTGGCGGCGGAGCTGTATCTGTTACGGTTACGGGTAAGGGCAGAGTTGTATCTGTTTCAATAACACAGGATATTGTTGATCCAAAAGATATTGAAACATTAGAAGACTTAATTCAGCTTGCGGTGAATAATGCTAAAGATGAGGCAGATAAAGCATTAGCTCAAGAAATGAGCAAGCTTACAGGGGGCCTGCCTCTGCCCTCAGGCATGAAGCTTCCATTTTAATATGCCTGATGACAGCCTTAAAAATCTAATTAAAAGGCTTGGAAAATTGCCAGGCTTAGGGCCTCGGTCTGCACAGAGAGCTGCGCTTGCGCTTATTAAAAATAAAGAGCGTGATATGCTTCCTCTGGCCAGAGCGCTTTATGATGTTGCCCATTATTATAAACCCTGTGTGCAATGCAATAATCTAACAGAATTAGACAAATGTTTGATCTGTAACGACCCACGTAGAGAAGAAAACCGATTATGTGTTGTTGAAGATGTATCTGATTTATGGGCAATGGAAAGAGCTGGTGTTTTTCAGGGCAAATATTTCGTTTTAGGCGGTAATTTAAATATCATGGATGGACGAGGTCCAACTGAGCTTGGAATAGAAAAACTTGTAAGCTATGTTACATCGATATCTGCTTTGCACAATGCTTGCGAGATAATTCTTGCAACTTCTGCGACTGTCGAGGGCCAGACAACAGCGCATTACATTGCAGAAAGACTTGAAGGGCTCTCAGTTTCGCTTTCAAGACTTGCTCATGGTGTTCCTGTTGGGGGGGAGTTGAACTACCTAGATGATGGCACCCTTGCCCTTGCGATGAAAGCTAGAACACCTGTAGGATAAGGGCTTTTAAATCGTTTAAGAAGAAGTATCTGTTGCCTGCGATAATGTGGGCGCTGGTTTCACTTCGGTTTCAATCACAGATATATCCTCATCATCAGATACGTCTAATTCTGTTATTTTATGGCTTCTTTTTGTTATTCGTGTCGTAGATGTCTGAATTTCCGTGATATCTTTTTGGGCCTGCGAGAAGTGCCTATTTAAATTATCCACACGGGTATCTAGTCTAGATACATCTTCCAGTAGTTTAAGCATTTCTGCCTGAATAATAGCGGTTTGCTCCCGCATTCTTGCATCACGCAATACAGCTCTTACAGTATTAAGCGTTGCCATCATCGTAGTGGGTGAGACAATCCAAACCCTTGCCTTGTAGGAGGCCTCGATTACATCTGGCATATTGGAATGCAGTTCAGCATAGACCGCTTCTGAGGGCAGAAATAAACAGGCAGATTCAGCTGTTGTTCCTGCAACAATATATTTTTCCTGAATATCTTTCACATGTCCCATAACTGCAATAGCAAGCTGTTTTCTAGCAGCTTGTTGTTCGGCTTTTGTTTCAGAGTTCTGCAAACTGTGCCATGCTTCAAGAGGAAATTTTGAATCTATGACAATATCGCCAGGCGGATTTGGCAGTTTTAAAACACAATCTGCCCGCTTTTGATTCGGAAGTGTAACTTGAAAAGCATATGCATTGGGCGGCAGAACCGTTTTAATCAGATTTTCTAACTGCACTTCTCCGAATGCGCCACGCTCTGTTTTATTTGCAAGGATATTATGAAGCTGTGTAACTTGACCTGTTAGCTCTGATATCTGGTTGTTCGCTTTATCTATTACTGCCAATCTCTCTGATAATTTAGTAAGATTATCATGTGTAGATTGTGTCTGTTGCTGAAGTGACTGACCAAGTTGTTGGCGAAACCCAGATAGCGTTTGCTCCATTCTAGAAGACTGATCTGATAGCTGACCTGCAAGGGTTTGTTGCTGCTGGTTTGAAGCTTGTACAATTTGCGATAGCTGACCTCTTAGTTCTGCCAGCGATTCTGACTGCATAGCAGACGCATTCTTTCTGAGCGAAATAAATATCAACACGAGAATTAGACAAATCGCTGCCACCAAAAGAATGCTAAGATTTAGATTAGAAATAGGTATCATTTTCCCTGTTTTTTTCTTGGCTTATCTCTTGGTTTATATTTCGGTTTATATTTTGAATATTAATCAAGCTTGCTTGACCTTTATTATACCGCTAGCTATGTAACACCAAATACTAGCTGGCAGGTAAAAAGCGCTTTATATAGTATCAGATGGAATTTATATATAACACAAGCAGGGCTGCGAGCCATTAGAAATCAGAAACTATAATAGCATTAGAGCTTTATAAGATTTCCAACTAAAGAAATTGGCTAAAAATTAGAGGATATAAATGGCCATTAAACCAATTCAGATTGTCCCAGATCCAGTGCTACGCAAAATAGCAGAGCCAGTTGAGATAATCACTGATGAGACCAAACAGATGCTGGATGATATGGCGCAAACAATGTATGATGCGCCTGGAATTGGTCTTGCTGGGCCTCAAATTGGCGCGCTAAAACGTCTGATTGTGATGGATTGTAGCAGGGATGATGAGGCCGATGAGCTGTGGCAGATGATAAATCCAGAAATAACTCACTTTTCAGAAGAAACTGCTCTTCTAGAAGAAGGGTGCCTTTCTATTCCAGGTCATAATGCTGAAGTTACAAGACCAGCATGGGTAGAATTACGCTTTTTAGATATCAAGGGAGAGGAACAGCAGATAAAAGCTGAAGGCTTGCTTGCCGCTTGTGTCCAGCACGAAATTGACCATCTTAACGGTGTCTTGTTTATTGATCATATATCAAAGTTAAAACGCAATATAATTTGGCGAAAAGTGCTCAAAGAGTCTCGCCAATCATAGTATTTGAAAATCGGTAGTGCTTTATGCGTATAATATTTATGGGAAGCCCAGTTTTTGCTGTCAAAACTCTTGCAAAATTGAGGCGGCATCACACCATCCTTCGTGTTTATACACAGCCCCCACGCCCTGCAGGTCGAGGCATGAAAGAAACACCAACTGCCGTATCTGAATATGCAAAAAAACATAATATTGAGTGCTTATCACCGCCATCTCTCAAGCCAGTAAATGAAATAGAAACCTTAAAACAAGCTAATGCAGATATATTCGTTGTTGTGGCTTATGGGCTCATATTATCGCAAGCAGTTTTAGATATACCGCAGTTTGGGTGCATAAATGGACACGCATCTCTGCTACCGCGATGGCGAGGCGCTGCCCCTATTCAACGTGCGATCGAAGCTGGTGATAGGCAAACTGGGATAACTGCGATGCAAATGGTGTGCGGTCTTGATACCGGTCCGATGTTAAATCAGCTTTCAACAGAAATTGCCCCAGATGAGACCTCTAAAACACTACATGACAGGCTAGCTGATTTAACAGCAGACTGCTTGCTTGAAACCCTTAATCTAATCGAAAAAAACACCCTATCGCCTATCATTCAGCCAGAGCAAGGGGTCTGCTACGCACATAAGATCTCTAAATCAGAAACAAGGCTAGATTTACGGCAAACGCTGGAAATACTAGAGCGAAAGATTAGAGCTTTTAGTCCTGTTCCTGCTTGCTGGCTAGAATTAGCCGATGGAAGTCGCCTAAAAATTCTGAAAGCATCCTTAACTGACAAACTCTCAGAGCTTCCCATCGGATCTGCTATTCTATCCGACGATAAAACTGATTCTGATTTTGGAATAGTGGTAGCGGACAAGAATATTTTGTTTATTAGCCAACTTCAACCTGCTGGCAAAAAACCAATGACAGGAGCCGCCTATTTAAATGGCACTACTATTCGCAATGGCGATATAATCTGGAGTGTATAATAATGCCTTTCTTGCATCGTATGCTTTTAAGAATTGAATATGATGGCACCCCTTTTGTTGGCTGGCAGTCACAAGAAAATGGAAATTCTATTCAGCATGAGCTTGAACTTGCTGCTGCAAAACTTACTACGCACACCACCCCCATTCAGGGGGCTGGTAGAACAGATGCTGGTGTACATGCCACAGGACAAGCAGCTCATTTAGACGTGCCCTCAAATTATACCACACGGTCTGTTATGATGGGACTAAACAGCTATCTTGAGACCTCTCCTATTTCTGTTTTATCAGCAGAAAAAGTAGATAGTGCGTTCAACGCCCGTTTTGATGCGATAGAAAGGCACTATCTTTATCGGATTTTCACTCGAAATGCGCGCCCTAGTCTAGATAAATTCCGTGTCTGGCACATAACCAAACCGCTGGATATCGATGCTATGACGCGTGCTGCACAGCATCTTATCGGCACCTACGACTTTACGAGTTTCAGAGCTTCTCAATGTCAGGCAAAATCACCTATCAGAACCATGCAATCAATTGAAATAGAAAAAGTTGGCGATGAAATTCACATTACAGCAATTGCCAGATCGTTTCTGCACAACCAAATACGTAATATTACAGGAAGTCTAGTAGAAGTTGGAAAAGGCAGATGGCACTCAGATAAAATAAAGGAAATACGCGAAGCCAAAGACAGGCAGGCAGCAGGGCCAGCCGCACCCCCATATGGTTTATATCTAACAGATGTAATATACCCAAGATAGAGCCTTACCACCTAAGTAAGAGCAAAGCTCATTCCAGCGGTAACCCCGAGGATAGTCTCTATCACGAATTTACCTACAAGAAACCCAAATGCAACAAACCTGCTTACCTCTAGTTGCTGGCGCGCAATTCTAATAAGCCAGTACACAATCCAAATTAACGCAGGAATAGATAATAGGCTAAATTCAACAATCCCTGTAGTTGAGGATATAAGAGTTATACCCGCGAAGAAAATCATTTGAATAGTGCTAAGCCATAAATAGGGAAGCATAAATTTCAGATATAATGAGGCTTTCCCTATCCGCACCAAAAAGTAATAAACCAGAATCACGAATGAGAGCAAGGATACAAGCGAAGTTACTAAAAATAACGGATAGAAATTCCATCCGATAGCCTGCATCGGAATAATTGAGACAATAGAAGAAATAATCCAGCTTGCAAGAATAGCCTGCCACATTCCTTCTTCTGAAATATCATAAGCATCTTCAGGGCTTCTCTTGCCTAGCATCATTTGCATGGTTGCTTGGAGATATTTAATAAACGTAGAGGGACTAATATTCATTATTTGCATCAAACCTATGTAACATCTCTTCATATATGTTTGCTAACATATCAATATCTTCAACTAAGACATTTTCGTCTATTTGATGCATCGTTTTTCCAACTAAACCAAATTCGGCGACCGGGCATAATTGTGTGATGAATCGCGCATCAGACGTGCCGCCTGTCGTAGATAATTCAGCTATTCTGCCAGTTTTTGCCTTAATAGCTGCGCTAAGAAGCTGTGTTAATTTTCCTGCTTCAGTTACAAAAGGATCCGCATTTGATTTCCATTTAATTTCAAATTGAACCTTAAATGCCTTTGCAATTCTATAAAAATGTTCTTCTAACCACGCTTGTAGCGTTTCTTTTGTATGTTCTGTATTGAATCTGATATTGAACATTGCGCTTGCCGTTGCGGGTATCACATTTGTCACATTCGAGGATGTGGACAGACCTGTAATTTCTGCTGTTGATGGCCCAAAATAGGGATTACCACCATCTAGTTCTGCACTCGTAACAGGTGCTAGCATTTGCATCAGAGCTGATGTGGGATTGCGTGCAAGATGGGGATAGGCGACATGTCCTTGCTTTCCTGTAACGATTAAACTACCCGATAATGAACCGCGCCTTCCATTCCTGATATTATCGCCAATTTGTTTCTGACTTGTTGGCTCAGCCACAATGCACATATCTGGGCGAATATTGTTCTGCCTCATCCAATCTACCATTTTAGAGGTACCATTTATGGCATCTGCTTCCTCATCACCTGTAATTATCAAGCTAATTTTTGTTTGTTTCTGTGAAGATTCTTGCCACTGCCTGATTGCTGAAATAAATGCAGCAATTCCAGATTTCATATCTGCTGCCCCGCGACCATATAAAAAACCATCGCTAATTTCAGCTTGAAACGGATTGAACTGCCAATCTTCCACACGTCCAACTGGAACGACATCAACATGTCCTGCAAATGCGAAATGAGCTGGCCCTTCACCAAATTCTGCATATAAATTATCAATCCTATCTTTGCCGTCACCAAAAGCAAGTCTGGTGCAGTTAAAACCATGCTGTGTAAGCTCCTCCTCTAGCAGATCGAGCGTTCCTGCTTCTTCTGGCGTAATAGAGGGGCAGCGAATTAGCTTTTGAGCTAGTTGTACTGCGTATGAGAAGTCACTCATTTATTTATTAGTCCCTCAGCAAATCATTCAAGGATGTTTTGGATCTGGTTTTCTCATCAACTCGCTTAATAATCACCGCACAAGATAGTGATGGCCCAGGGCTTCCATCAGGCAGATTAGCACCAGGCAAACTTCCAGGCACAACAACCGAATAAGCAGGCACTCTGCCCATAAAAATCTCTCCGGTTTTTCTGTCAATAATTTTAGTCGATTGACCTATGAACACACCCATAGAAATTACGGAACCTTGTTCAACAACTACACCCTCTACGATTTCAGAACGTGCCCCAATAAAGCAGTCATCTTCGATAATGACAGGTCCTGCTTGCAGTGGCTCTAGCACCCCGCCTATTCCAGCACCGCCAGAAAGATGCACATTTGTACCAATCTGGGCGCAGGAGCCCACTGTTGCCCATGTATCAACCATAACGCCTGTATCAACATACGCGCCAAGATTTACAAAGCTGGGCATTAACACAACAGAAGGGGCAATAAAAGCCGAATGCCTTACATAGCACCCAGGTACTGCCCTAAATCCTGCTTGACTAAATTTCTCGGCATCCCATCCTGCAAATTTGGAAGGAACTTTGTCCCACCAACTTGAAACACCAGCCTTCTGATAGTCAGCACCGCTCGCAATCACATGCATGGGGTTTAAACGAAATGATAATAAAACCGCTTTTTTGAGCCATTGATTAACCTGCCATTGGTGATTCCCATTCCCAATTGGCTCTGCCACCCTTAATTGGCCTCCATCCAGTAATCCAAGTGCTTCTTCAACAGCGCTTCGTACCTCGCCGCTCGTCTCTGGGTTAATTGTATCGCGCGCATCAAAGGCATCGTTAATTAGATTAACCAGCGATTCAGCTGTCATGGATATTCTCCTTTAAATTTATCTAGCAAGCACGTGCTGCGCATCAGACAAAAAATGCTTCAAGTCCCTTGCAATATAATGCACATACGGTTCTGTTGCACCTTTTTTTGCCCAGCTATGTTCTGCCATTAACCAGACTGTTTGCATTCCTAATTTTGCCGCCGGTTCAAGATTTCGTGCCATATCTTCTATCATCACAGCTTGCTTTGGATTAATTTTGCTTTGAGCTAAGAAATCTTGATATGGCTGAATTGCAGGCTTAGGCAAGTGGTTAGATGCAAAGATATCAAAAATAAACTCAAAATGATGACCGATCCCATAGGCTTCTAGTATTCTACTTGCATGCAAAACAGTCCCGTTAGTGTAAATATACTTCTTGCCAGGAAGGGCGCTCATACCAGCATCAAGCTCTTTATCATAGGACAGATCAGACAGGTCAATATCATGTACATAGGATAGAAAATCTTTGGGCTCTACTGAATATTCAGATGATAGACCGTTCATAGTTGTTCCATATTCCAAAAATAGGCGCGTCTTTAAGGCCTCTGCCTGCTCTCTCTCTAATTTGAAATTTTGCTCAATCCAATCAATCATGCGGCTCGCCACTCTTGGAAATAAGCTCTGATGAGCTGGATAAATTGTATTATCCAAATCAAAAACCCATGCTGATATCTCAGATATATCGAGCTTCATGGGATCTTTATCCTGTAACATTGACGGGCTGATTTCTGTCATACTATCTTCCATTTTAATCAAATTTATTATTGGTTTTGTGTGAACTCTTAAGCAGGGGAGAACAGTTAACGGTCAGCTTGAATTAATGTTCCAATTCCATGCTCTGTAAACAGCTCAACCAGAACAGCATGTTTTTTACGTCCGTCAAGAATTACAGCAGCCCCTGCCCCAGCCTGAACTGCTTCAATACATGTTTCTACCTTGGGAATCATACCTCCATTAATCACTCCGCTGGCCATTAATTGTTT
>JAACDT010000010.1 GCA_009936885.1 Alphaproteobacteria bacterium | reverse complement strand
GTATCCTTAATATTGAGATCAATTTGGCGTAAAATATGTGTGTTTAAATTATCGGGTTGTCCTGCCACATTTGACATAATGTCATCCCAATTAGAATCAGCAACATGGTTTTTGGGTTGGCTATTTCCTAAATCTAAGGAGGATGAGCTGTAGCGATTATCAAAATCTGCATGCTCTGTAGGATCATTACTCACAGCGGCGGAGTTGGAATCTACTGGTTGCATTTCTGGCTGATTTTCTAGTTGGGTGTCAGAGGTTGGAGAATTTTGCGAAGATGGAAGCGATTGGAGGAGTGTCTCCTGCGACTGCACCTCCAGAAAAGGATTTTCAAGAACCTGGCTTTCCAGATAGTTTTTTATATCCAGATTCGTCATCTGCAACAGCTTTATCGCTTGCTGCAATTGAGGTGTCATGACCAGTGATTGTTTTTGTCTTTGACCTAATGATGGCATAAGTTGCATAAGAACCTCCTGTTTATGCAACCACCTTAAATACGTAATATATTAAATAGCAAAATCTTAATTTGACGTTGGCTATAGTTGGTTTTTTGACAAAAAAATATAATTAAAACAGTTTGTTACATTATTTGCTTCCAGCATAAATTTTTTCATGTCAAATAATAGACATTCCATTTTGTTATAACAATGCGATTTGGCACGGAATTTGATTTGTGATAATAATTAGTAGGAAAAATTAGTCTGCTATAAGCGTCTAAAATTAAAGAACAGGAATAATTCGGGTTGTTATATGATTACCTCAAGTAGAAATATGGCTCAAAGAGGAGTAGGCTGTAAACGTTGCAGAATAATTAGAACGTTTATAATAGCTACGATGTTTATTGTGATATTGGGCTTAGTAGGCGGGGATAATTTGCGTTTTTTGAGCATGGTCACTGCTGAGGGAATCGCCGCCGCAATCTGGATAGCTGGTGGGTTTTTATTCTCAATAAAATTTTCTTTTTGGTTGTTGGATAAATCGAAAGATAACGCTAACGGTCCCGAACAAGTCTAATCACCAAATCTTGGAATGGCATAAACCTGCCATATGTATGACCTGTGAAAAAATTGACAGACCATACATGACGCGGGGAATATTTATTCTGCTCTCCTGTCCAAAATGGCTCTGCAGGTGTGTTTGGGAAAATCGATGCATCTATTTTAGGCCGGCTACATTCATGGCAGACGATGTTTTCTAACTCCTCACGTGTTGGAAGGCGCCAGTTTCCGCCCAATTGTTCATCTGCAAGCTCAATAGCCTGAACAGACATCTCTTGATTGAGTTTGACTATCTCACCCACACATTGTGCACCATCCCATCTCTGACCGACGCTACATCTAAGCCATTCCACTCCAGATTGAAGGTCGATTACAATGTGATCTTTCGCTATAAATTGGGCATTGTTAGCAAAAGCAAGCGTTGTTGTTAAAATCGAGCACATAATGCCCATTAAACTGAAGATAAATTTTATTGTGCAGAAAACCGGCATACTTGCATCCTTGTTAGAAAATTACCATAATCTAATAAAACATATTCTATGTCGTAATTATAAACGATAACAAAAATCGTCATCTGTGTCGAAATTTGGTATCAATCTTGCAACTTTAGTACCAAATTATTCAAATTGGGTTGGTTTTTTATTATGGATTTAGCTTCACTTATTGGTCTTCTAGGCGCCGTTGGTATGATTATCTACGCAATGATTAGTGGCGGTGGTGTTGGCCCATTCTGGAACGCTCCATCGGTACTAATAGTTTTTGGAGGAACATTTTTCGCTGTTATGTACATGGCACCTATGGGCGTGTTTCTCGGAAGTTTTGGGTCGATGGCAAAGACTTTTATGCCGGGGCTTGGAAAACAGGAAGATTTAATTACACGTATGGTAGAATTAGCCGGTATCGCGCGAAAAGATGGTATGATGGCACTTGAGGGACAAGATGTGCCAGACAAGTTTTTTGCTAAGGGTTTGCAGATGCTTGTGGACGGAGCCGATGAAGGCAAACTCACTACGCAATTAAATCAAGAAATAAAAGCAATGAAAATACGTCACGAAGAAGGTCAGGGTGTTATTAAAGCATGGGTAGATACAGCGCCAGCGATGGGCATGATTGGAACCCTTATTGGATTGGTGTTGATGCTTGGAAACATGGCTGACCCAAAAGCAATTGGACCTGCGATGGCAGTTGCTCTTCTCACCACATTATATGGTGCCTTCATAGCAAATGTGATTTTTGGGCCGATGGTAACGAAACTGGAAAATTATACCGCTTACGAAGTGGTTTATCGTGAAATGGTGGTTCTTGGCTTGCGAAATATATCCCGCGGTGAGTCGCCAAGAAACATTCAAGATATTATGGCAGCAAATCTATCGCCAAAAGTACAAGAGGCGCTAGAAGCAGCTTAACAGCTGTCGGATGCCTTTTTAATAAGGTAATCATAAGCCTAATTATGTGAGGATAGCATGGCAGAAGCCGCTGAAAAAGAAGAAGAGATTGAAGAAGAAGAAGAGGAATGTCCCAAATGCCCCCCTGTAGGAGCCCCTGCATGGATGGCTACATTTGCGGATATGGCGACACTTCTAATGGCTTTCTTTGTTCTGATTTTGTCGTTTGCGGAATTTAACGTCCCTAAATTTAAGCAAATTTCAGGTTCTCTTAAAAATGCGTTTGGGGTACAGCGTGTTGTTCCTGTTATGGAACCACCCAAGGGTACGACCATACTTTCATTGAATTTCAGCCCATCTCCTGACCCTGCACTTATTAAGGAGATAACTCAGCAAACCACGGAAACACTAAAGCCGGAAGTTGAGACAAAAGTCGAAAAGGGCGAAGGCGCTGAAGGCGGCGAGGCTGGAGGCGAGGGTGATGGATCTGGCAAAATGCTAGAAACGGCAGAACTAGCAGCCCAACTTCAATCGGCTATAGACCGAGGGGATGTTGAGATTGAATCTCTTGGCGAGAGCGTAGTTGTTAATTTTAAATCAGATGCAGATGAAAACTTGCCACAGATGCTGCAGGAAACGTTAGATGCGATTGAGAAGGTAAAACAGGCTACAGGCAAAGCAGATCAAGAAATTCTGTTTGGTGGTCTAGAGGAAAAACTCGAGGAATTAGCACTAGCAGCCCAACGCTCAGAAGAGAATACAAAAACATCTGATAGCGATATTGATGGCGAGCAACAACAAGAAAAAGAACAAAAAGCAGAGTTAGCAGAACAAGCCTTGCAGGTCGCTTTAAAACAGGAAATAGATCAGGGGCTTGTCGCTGTTGAGCGAATTGATGATTAGGTAATTGTAACCGTTGGGTCTGGCGGAGCGTTTCCATCAGGGTCGGCAGAGCTTACCGATGAAGCAAAGCAGATTATGTCTCAAATCGCAACTGTTAGTGCAGATGGCACAAGCATGATAGACGTGTCAGGACATACTGATAATGTGCCGTTAATATTTGGCTCCAGATTTAGGGATAATTGGGATTTGGCTGCTGCTCGTGCCTCAAGTGTTGTTCAGTCGATAGAAGCAACGGCCCTTGTTACTGCTGACAGGATGCAGGCAGTTAGCTTTGGTGAATCTCAACCAATTGAGCCTAATGATACAGCGGCAGGGCGTGCTAAAAACAGAAGAATCGAAATAGTTATTAATTATTAGTATAATATAGATCGTCTGTTACCAAATAGTTCCTGCTTTATATCTAAAGCTCGATAGTGCTTGCTCGATAGTTTCAGAATCCAGAGCTTGCCAGAATATAGCAATGTAGCAAAAACCAACTTGTTGTAATTTTGCAACAGCTAAATACCTAAAGCTATTAAAAAACACAAAAACCGCATATATCCAAAATATGAACGCCCCTAGCCTAACCTCACTTACTAAGAAGGTATGGTAAAAGATGGTGCCGCCGAAAAATAATTTTATTTCAGAGCCGTATTAAGCGCAAATTTTATTAACAACAAATACTCTTGTCGCATTTGGTTTAACAAATGCAGCAGTAGCCGAAACAATGTCCCACTTTGATAAGATTATTAGCATCTCTGGCAGTGGTAAATTCGTATATCATACATGGTCTGATGGTGCTACCAATACTGGCGGTGCAAATAATTCCAAGACTGAAACTCAAACTAATCCTAGTGTTGCTTACAGTGATGTGACAGAAAGTGGACTGTAAATTGCCGTTGAAAGTGCTATCGTATTGAACCATGATGGTGTTGATAATGGTCTTGATAATGATGGTTATGAATTATCTCTAGGTGGTGACTGTGGTAGTATCCGCGCTGGTGATTCAACAGCAGGCGATAACTATGCTGTAGATGGAACAGATGTGCTTTTTGATAGATTTACTCTGTCAGCAGAAGCGGCAGGCGTATCATCAACTTTGATGGATGTTCATTGGATTAATAAATCTAATCATAACACCGTTACCTATACCTCACCTAATTTTGGCGGTTTTGTTCTAGGCATTTCTAATGATG
>JAACDT010000081.1 GCA_009936885.1 Alphaproteobacteria bacterium | reverse complement strand
GCTGCATCGTTGCTTGTATCGCCGTTTGTTCCAGTATCTGCATATTCAGAAAATAACTGGCAGAAATCAACGGCAGTCTTTCCAGAGATGGAAATACTTAATAAGGATGGCACAGAATTATATCTGAAACAATTCCTTCGACGACCCCTTTTAATCAATTTTTGGGCAACTTGGTGCGCGCCTTGTGTTTTTGAGTTACCCCATCTTGATAAGGCGGCTACGCTTTTAAAAAAATTCAACATAGATGTATTGCTAGTATCGACAGATAGGTCTCCAATACAAGATGTAAGCGCGTTTCTAGACAGCAAACAAATATATATACCTTTTACAGGATTTGACTCAAAAGCAAATTGGGCAAGAGCGATGAATGTTTCCGCACTTCCGATTACGTTTCTTATCAATGCAAATCAGACCCGAAGCGTGTCTCACACCGGTATAGCAGAATGGTCATCCACAAAAATGATTAACGACATTAGAGCACAGATCAGCATTCTAGGTTGAACTTATTTTATCCTCAACCCAGCCTTACGTGAATAACAGCGCAGTAAAGCCAGCTACCTAATGCTTGGCAGGACTTTTTAATCTAGGATAACTTGCTGTCTAATTCAGGCACGGCAACAAAAAGATCAGCAACAAGCCCATAATCAGCAACTTGAAAAATGGGTGCTTCTTCATCCTTATTAATAGCCACAATCACCTTACTATCTTTCATGCCAGCAAGATGTTGAATAGCACCTGATATTCCAACTGCCATATATAGCTCTGGTGCGACCACTTTTCCTGTTTGACCTACCTGATAATCATTTGGTGCGAATCCAGCATCAACAGCGGCTCGTGATGCTCCGACAGCGGCGCCTAACTTGTCGGCTACATTCTCAAGCATCGCAAAATTTGCGCTATCTTGCATGCCCCTGCCACCTGAGATAACAATACCTGCAGATGTGAGTTCAGGTCTCTCAGAGCCAGAAAGCTCAGATGATTCGAATTCAGATAATTGTGAACTTCCAGTGCCGCTTAGGCTTTCAAATGTAGCAGAGCCGCCAGAGGCTTCGGCAGCATCAAAGGCAGTTGAGCGAACAGTAATTAGCTTAATTGGGTCAGATGATTGTACCGTTGCAAGGGCATTTCCAGCATAAATAGGGCGTTTAAAGGTGTCTTGTGAAATCACTTCTATAATGTCGGAAATTTGCATCACATCCAGCAATGCTGCCGCACGAGGCATAATATTTTTGCCAAAAGTCGTGGCAGGCGCAAAAACATGAGTGTAATTTGGGGCAATTTGATGAATCAGCGGCGCTAGATTTTCAGCTAAATTATGCGCATATTCACCACTATCTGCTATTAGTACTTTTGAAATAGATGCGATTTGCAACGCAGCGTCTGCAACCTGTTTTATATCATCCCCAGCAACCAGCGCTTCAATTGGTTCTGCCAATATATTAGCAGCAGTAATGGTGTTTAATGTAGCCGGCACTATGGTGCCTTTGTCGTGTTCTACGATAACTAAAATTGTCATTATATCACCTTTGCTTCTTCTTGTAACTTTTCAACAAGCTCTCCAACTGAGCTCACTTTTATGCCAGCCTCGCGCACCGCAGGCTCTTCGACTTTTAATACTGATAACCGGGCTGTAATATCAACGCCGAGCTCTTCTACAGCCAACGTATCTATAGGTTTTTTCTTTGCTTTCATAATATTTGGAAGAGAGGCATATCGAGGCTCGTTCAAGCGTAAATCTACGGTAATAACTGCTGGCATTTTTACTTTTATAGTCTCAAGCCCGCCATCAATTTCCCGAGTTACAATTGCATTATCTGCTGTGAGTGAAATAGCCGATGCGAATGTTGCTTGAGACCAGCCAAGAAAGGCAGACATCATCTGTCCTGTCTGGTTGCTATCATCGTCAATTGCTTGCTTTCCGCAAATAATCAAGCCAGGCTTTCCCTGCTCGGCAACACGCGCTAATAATTTTGCAATGCTTAGGGGTTCTGTTTCGTGCGGCGCTTCAATATAAATGCCCCTATCTGCGCCCATCGCAAGACCTGTTCGTATGGTTTCTTGAGATTGGGTAGGCCCGATTGATACGAGTACGACCTCATCTGCATCACCTGCCTCTTTTATCCGAAGCGCTTGTTCCACTGCAATTTCATCAAATGGGTTCATCGCCATTTTAACATTATTCAGCTCAACACCAGATTGATCCTGTTTTACCCTAACCTTTATATTGTAATCAATTACACGTTTTACAGGCACCAAAATTTTCATAGCTTATATCCTTTGTGTATTTCCATAACGCTCACCCAGATAAACGAGATTTACCAATTTTTAATAGAGTTTCAAGAATGTTTTAATTTTTGTTTTCCGGTTTGTGCCCCTGGAACCCATAATATATCAGCATTGCCATTATCATTTGCAACTCTTGCTAGTACAAATAAGTGATC
>JAACDT010000333.1 GCA_009936885.1 Alphaproteobacteria bacterium | reverse complement strand
GTCATGGCTTACCAATGTTTTTAAGTTACATTTTTAATTAATTCTGTTAAATTTAAATCTATAGTTTTGAGTGTCTTTTTAACTCAAGAGTTACGGTGTTAATACCTTAATTCATATTGATTTAAATAGCCCAGTTTTTAAAAATTGCAATCTATCATTTATGGCAGGAGATACTAATGGCAGGAAGTGTAAATAAAGTTATCTTATTAGGCAATCTTGGACGAGACCCTGATGTCAGAGCAAGCCAAGATGGCAATAAGATTGTTAATTTATCAATTGCAACCTCCGAGCGTTGGAAGGATAGAAACTCTGGCGAACAGAGAGAAAAAACCGAATGGCACCGTGTTGTAATATTCAATGAAAACATAGCAAGGATTGCAGAGCAATATCTGCGAAAAGGTAGTAATGTTTATATTGAGGGACAGTTGCAAACCCGCAAATGGACAGACCAGCAAGGTGTTGAGAAATACACAACAGAAATAGTTATATCCCGCTTTAAGGGGGAGTTAACCTTGCTTGGCGGCAGAGGGGATTCTCAACAACTAGGCGGCAGTGATACTATGCAATCCGACCCCTACCAACCTTCGCAAGACTCAGTCCAAAATTCGCCAACCTCTGGTCAGTCGTCAGGCGGCAGTCAATTGCCCCCAATGAATGATTTAGATGATGATATACCCTTTTAAACAGCTTATTTCTTGCGCATTACGAAACCGTAACCTTAAAACGCAAATCAAAAACATAAATCAAAAACATAAATGGTGTGTGAGACTTGCATGTTCATAACTATATCTAGTGTTTTTTGTGGATAATGTGATATAATAAAAAAAGTAAAGATACTCAGATCAAATGAGTATATAAAGGTTTAAAAAAATAGTGACAGATTTACCGCAGCAACCTGGAAATAGCGTTTCAATTACAGAAGAGATGAGAAGCTCTTACCTCGATTATGCAATGAGTGTAATTGTCTCAAGAGCCCTTCCTGATGTAAGAGACGGATTGAAACCAGTGCATAGGCGCATTCTCTATGCAATGATTGAGGGTGGGTATGACTGGACTAAACCACATCGAAAATCAGCAAGAATTGTTGGAGATGTTATAAGTAATTTTCACCCTCATGGTGATAGCTCTATTTATGAAGCTATGGTGCGAATGGCTCAGCCATTTTCAATGCGGCTTCCCCTTGTGGATGGTCAAGGTAATTTTGGTTCTGTAGACGGCGATTCTGCTGCGGCCATGCGTTATACTGAGTCTCGCTTGGCCCGACCCGCCGAGTTCTTATTAAGAGATATTGATAAAGACACGGTTAATTACGTCTCAAACTATGATGAAACCCAGCTAGAGCCTTCTGTCCTGCCGGCAGAATACCCAAATATACTTGTTAATGGGGCTGGCGGAATAGCGGTTGGTATGGCAACGAACATCCCGCCGCATAACCCAAATGAAGTTATAGATGCGTGCATCGCATTGCTAAAGAACCCCGATTTATCAGAAGAAGAACTGTTTGAAATTGTTACCGGCCCTGATTTTCCAACAGGCGCACTTATCATGGGTCGCAAAGGCATTAATGATGCTTATAAGACAGGCCGTGGTTCAGTTATTATGCGCGCAAAGGCATCGGTTACCACCTATGGTAATGATAGAGAAGCCATTATTATTGATGAAATACCCTATCAGGTAAATAAAGCCCTATTGCTGGAGCGTATTGGTGAGCTTGTACGCGATAAAATCATTGAAGGCATATCCGACATTCGTGACGAATCTGATAGAAACGGAATGCGGGTTGTTATTGAAATCAAACGGGATGGATCTGGCGAGGTTGTTTTAAACCAGCTTTATCGACATTCAAGATTACAAACTAGCTTTGCTGTAAATATGCTTGCCATGAATAATGGTAAACCAGGGCAAATGAGTTTGATGGAGGTTTTACAGGCATTTTGTGAGTTTAAAGAGGAAGTGGTTGTAAGGCGCACGCGCTTTTTGCTTAACAAAGCACGTGATAGAGCACATATACTTGCAGGTCTTCTGGTTGCGCTTGCCTCGATTGGTAAAATAATTCAAATGATCAGATCCGCGCCAACAGCAGAAGCAGCTAGGGAAGCGCTTATGGCTGAAGACTGGCCAGCTGAACAAGTCGCTCCTTTTATTACCCTAATCGATGATTTGGGTCATGAGGTTGTTGACGGCAAATATAGATTATCTGAAACACAAGCGCGCGCTATCTTAGAATTAAGGCTTCAACGTTTAACAGGGATGGAGCAGGATAAGCTAGCTGAAGAAACACAAGAACTCTCTGTAAAGATATCTGAATATTTAGATATTTTATCTCATAAAGACAAAATGACAGAAGTCATTTTGAAAGAGTTTCATGAGGTAAGAGAGAAGCTGGATTCCCCGCGTCGCACCCATATTTCAGACTCGCTAGCCGAACAAGATGATGAGGATCTCATTCAACAAGAAGATATGGTGGTGACTGTATCTCACCGTGGTTATATAAAACGAGTTGTTTTGAGCGATTACAGAGCGCAACGTCGTGGCGGCAAAGGTAGAGCAGGGATGAAAACACGTGACGCAGATTTTGTCACTAATCTGTTTGTTGCTAATACGCATACGCCAATTCTGTTCTTTACCTCAAAAGGAATGGTTTATCAGCTTAAATGCTACAAGCTGCCTCTTGGCTCACCGCAATCTATTGGAAAAGCAATGGTAAATTTATTGCCGATTGAAAAAGATGAAATTATTCAAGCGGTCATGCCGATGCCTCAGGATAAAGAGAGTTGGGATAGTTTAAACATATTATTTGCTACTTCGTCTGGTTCTATAAGGCGTAATAAGCTTAATGATTTTGTGAATATAAAGCGTAATGGAAAAATTGCTATCAAGCTTGCTGAGAATGATAAATTAATTGGCGTTACCACTTGTGAGGATGATGCCCAAATCATGCTTGCTTCTAATAATGGCAAGGCTATACGCTTTTCAGTAAATGAAATCCGAGTCTTTAAGGGCAGGGATAGCTCTGGCGTTCGGGGCATTAGATTGCTTGGTAATGATCATGTTGTATCGATGAGTGTTATTGCTGATGAAACATCTGAATATGTCCTATCTATTTGTGAGAATGGTTATGGCAAGCGCACAAAAGTTAATGATTACCGCGAAACGGGACGAGGCGGACTTGGCGTTGCGAATATAGAGACCAGTAAGCGTAATGGCAGTGTTGTCGCGTCTTTTACCGTATTTGAAACAGACCAGATAATGTTAGTAACTATTGCCGGTCAGATTATACGCATAAGAATTAATGGAAATGACGGAGATAATATACGAATTACGGGGCGAAAAACCCAGGGCGTGAGGCTTTTTGAGCTTGCTGAAGACGAAAAAGTCGTTTCTGTTGCTATTATAAGAGAAGATGATAGTGAAAACCCAGACGAGATTGAAGTGACTGAATTCAATGATGATGATAAGTCAAGTTCAGAGGTAGGTGATACCCAAAGCAAAAATATGGAACAGGACTCGACAGACGAAAATTCTGAAACTCCGGAATAGCAGAAATGGCATATACAGCTTTATATCCTGGTACATTTGACCCGCTTACATTTGGGCATTTGGATATGATGATGCGTGCCTCAATGTTATGTACCACATTGATAGTTGGTGTTGCCGAAAACCCCGGCAAAAACCCATTATTTAATTTAGAACAGCGAAAGCTTTTCGTTGAAATTGAAATTAACAAAATGAAAGCGGAAGGAAGCATTAGCGAAACAGTTGAAGTTCTAGCCTTTAAAGGTCTGCTTACTGATTTTGCTAAACAAGTAAATGCATCTATGCTTATTAGGGGTCTTCGAGCGGTATCCGACTTTGAGTATGAGTTTCAAATGGCAAGTGCTAATAAGAGACTTAGTCAAAACTTAGAAACGGTGTTTCTAACAGCATCTGAGCAACAGCATTTTGTCGCTTCTCGTCTAGTAAAAGAAATTGCAAGATATGGCGGTGACGTAACATCTTTCGTGCCAGAACCCATCTCAAACAAACTTAGGTCTGTTTTTAAAGATAATAACTAACAATCAATTCTATTTTCGAAATGACTTATTTAAGCAAGAAACTTTCAAGCAAAGAATTCCGTCCTAATATTCTGTAGCATGAGTTGCTAAAATCTAAGTTCTAGTGTGAATTTTAGGATAGTAGCTGACAAAAAATGTATTATTAAAATAAGTTATTAAAGCCCCTAATATTAATTAGGAGCTTTAAATATTTTATGTATTTTTTAGTCTTTTTCTGGCAGCACTAAGTTTAATATAACGGCTAACAGGGCTGTCGGTGCAACTGCTGATGTGGCAAGTGTTTTCCAAATCCCTGGTAAATATTGAACCGCAGATGGAACCAAGTTAAGTCCAAGTCCTACTGCTAACGAGACAGAAATTATAATCATATTGCGACGATTCATATTAATAGTGCTTAACATATTCATTCCTGCTGCAGCTACCATACCAAACATCACTATAACTCCTCCACCTAAAACGGGTAGTGGCATTGATGAAATAACAGCACCAATTTTTGGAATTAATCCACAAATAATCATTATGATACCGGCTATAGTGACAACGTGTCGTGACATAATTCCAGTCATACCCACTATGCCAACGTTTTGGCTAAAGGAAGTATTTGGTAGTCCACCGAAAACTCCAGCAACGGCTGTTCCTAATCCATCTGCGTACGTAGCACCTGTGATTTCTTCATCCGAAGCATCTCGGCCAGAACCAGCTTTAGTTGTAGCAGAAGTATCCCCAATCGTCTCAATCGCAGAAACAAAAGATACTAGTGTTACTCCTATGACCGCTCCAAGGCTAAATTCAAATCCATATGGCATTGCAGCTGGAATTAGAATCCACGCAGAATTTGCAACACTGCCAAAGCTTACCATTCCCAAGAAAATCGCTACTATATAACCTGCGATTAATCCAATTAAAACGGCTGCGTTAGAAATTAAACCTTTTGCCATAAACTTACAAACCAATGACACAACAACTACTGTTAGTGCAACCGTCCAATGCATCAAAGAGCCAAAGCTATCGGCTGCCATTTGAAAATCTGCTGCGCCACCAGCAGCGTATTTTATTGCAACTGGGATAAGATACAAACCAATAGCTAAAATAACTAAACCAGTCACTAAGGGAGGAAACATAAAACGCAATTTTTGAATAACTCCACCTAAAGCAAAATGAATTAATCCAGCTATAATACAAGCGGTCAGAGCAACACTTAGCCCTTGAGTAGCCGCAACGCCTGCTAAAACACCGACAAATGCAAAGCTAGTACCCTGCATTATAGGAAGCTTTGCGCCGACCGGGCCAATGCCAACCGTTTGAAATAGGGTTGCTATTCCTGCGAAAAGCATTGCCATTTGAATTAAGTAAATTTGTTCTGCGCCACCAAAAGCCAAACCCGCTGCCCCTGCAACAATAATAGAAGGAGTAACATTTGAGGCAAACATTGCCAAAACATGTTGAAGCCCCAAAGGAATAGCCTCTCCTATTGGAGGTGTATTATTTGGATCGCTATAATCGATAGTAGACATCTTTCATTCTCCCAAATCTTAATATACAATTATGTATACTAAATGGACTAAATTTATGATTTGTAAAAAATTGATTTTTATCATTTTGTCAAATCACAACATATATTTCTATTTAACCCTCAATTTTGGCAAGATTACAACTATTTTCCGATTGTGGTAGTATTTCGTTATAAGGACAGTAAAGTGACTATCCTCGTTTAACCTACCTGACACAAAATGAAGTATATATCTGAAAATATTTAGTTTTTTATGGTGATGGCTCTTTTGTTATGATAAAAGAAAGACTACATTAAGTCCAAGGGTAATGAGAGGATTGGTTTTTAACAATTGGCCTAAATCACTTGACCTTAAGATTACTTTTTGTCAGTTTATTCAATTAAGTGAAATAGATCGACAAAGCAGCAGAACTCGCTTCCAGTCAATGGGAAGAGGATGTTGAACCCGTTGTAACCAAATTAGTATTTGAACATGTATTAAAGTATTATCACTTAGACAATATAAACAAATTGTCTAATTTACAGTTGAAAGAAATTGAGGAATTTGTAAATAGTATACACCAGCATAAAATAATGAAACTTGGTTTCTACAATTTATTTAATCAATATAATTTGACTCAATAAGAAGGATACTTTCCAAATCAATTACCTGATGGTGAGCGCGGTTAGCTCAGTTGGTAAAGCTAGTGACTTTTAATCACTGGGTAACAGGTTCTTCTTGTGTAAGTGGTATTGGTCATGTGATATCTAGTTTTTTAAGGACGAAACAATCAGGTTGATGTTAAATCCGTAAAAGCTAATATTTTTGGTTTACCTTTTTTAAACTTTCAAAAACAGAACCTAACAGAGTTTATGTTATTTTTTCACCTTTCTAATAATAACCTAAAATCATCTTTTAAATTACTAGAACCAATATAGGTTTTTTTATCCCAGCTCTTCCAAGAGATTAGCCATGGGAACCAATTTCTATCACGTTCACAGTAAAATAGATTGGAACTTTGAGAATTCAGATGATACTCTTGAATACAAATACCTTTGTAGAATGTATTATTTCCTCCAGAAGTTCTTAATATCCAAACCGTTTTATCTCCAAAATCACCAGTGACTAACGCATCTAGGACTGTGCCGAAGCCTTTAACTTTTGGGATTATGATTTTATCTCTTACTTTGAATTTATTTTCTGTGTCATTTATAAATATCGTGTTGAGAACATTTT
>JAACDT010000080.1 GCA_009936885.1 Alphaproteobacteria bacterium | reverse complement strand
TTATTCACGTTCACCTACCACAAAAACAACTGGTGATGAATGTACCAGATGGGCTGATAGATAGAAAAAATCAAGAAAATAAGAAAATTAGAAAATAAGATGGATAAGGTATTCAGAACAGACCTGCTTGATATTGAAGCAGCTAAAACTTGGAAAGCTACTGTGTTAACGCTATATCCCGAAATGTTTCCAGGAACGCTTGATCATGCGCTGGCGGGCCGCGCGCTTGAAAATAATATTTGGAAGTTGGATGTTGTAAATATTCGTGATTTTGCAACCGATAAGCATCGCACTGTGGATGATACCCCTCTCGGCGGTGGTCATGGTATGATATTGCGGGCAGACGTAATTGATGCCGCATTAGGGGCAACTGCAGAAGCGCCGGGACCTCGCTTTTATCCAAGCCCTAGGGGTAGAAGATTAACTCAATCTGATGTTCGTGCATTAAGCAAGGAAGACGGCGCTGTATTTGTGTGTGGGCGCTTTGAGGGAATAGATCAGCGGGTAATAGATAAACATGATTTGATTGAGATATCTATTGGTGATTATATTTTATCTGGGGGCGAACTTGCAACACAGGTGATATTAGATAGCTGTATTCGTCTTTTGCCTGGCGTAATGGGCAATCACGTATCTCACGAGCAAGAGAGTTTTGAGACAGGATTATTGGAGCATCCTAACTACACGCATCCAAGGATATGGCAGGGTATAGCTGCACCAGAAATATTAGTGTCAGGTCATCATGTAAAAATTGCGAATTGGCGACAAAAACAGGCTGAAACCATAACAGAGGATCGGCGACCAGATTTATGGCAAAATTATCTCGATAATAAAGCGTAAAATAGCCGAAAAAAGTTGACAGATTATAGACTAGCCGTCATTAAGAGGACTGTCGCAAAAAGGAGATGAATATGAACCTCATCGATAAGATTGAAAAAAAGCAAATGGATGCCGTGCTTACACAGCGAGAAATTCCAGAATTTGGTCCTGGCGACACGTTAAGAATAGATGTGAAAGTTGTTGAAGGCACACGTGAGAGAGTTCAGGCTTTTGAGGGTGTTTGCATCGGTCGTAAGAACGATGGAATAGGCTCTTCTTTCACAGTCCGTAAAATGTCCTATGGCGAAGGTGTAGAGCGTGTGTTTCCACTTTACTCGCCAAAAATTCAGGAGATAAAAGTTGTTCGTCGTGGCCGTGTGCGTCGTGCGAAACTATATTATCTTCGCGGTCGCACAGGTAAAGCTGCCCGCATTGCTGAAAAAGTGACGAATAGAACAAAATCTGCTTAAATACAGTCTGTATTTAAGGTTAGCGCATTTAAGGAAATGTTCTGTCACCTTCGACAGAGTATCAGTATCGCTATAGATATTACCTAAGAGGAGACAATTATGGCAAAGCCACGTACGTTATTTGATAAAATATGGGGTGCGCACCTAATTCATCAGGCAGAAGATGGCACTTCACTTATTTATATCGACAGACATTTGGTTCATGAGGTTACAAGCCCGCAGGCATTTGAGGGATTGCGAAATGCCTCTCGTCCTGTAAGAGAGCCCGCTCGCACGCTTGCTGTAGCAGATCATAATGTGCCTACATCAGATCGCTCTCAAGGTATTGCAGATGCAGAAAGCAGATTGCAGGTTGAAACATTGGCACAAAATGCCGCCGATTTTGGTATTCCTTATTTTTCAATGGATGATATCAGGCAAGGTATTGTGCATGTCATAGGCCCTGAGCAGGGTTTTACTCAGCCTGGAATGACAATAGTATGCGGTGATTCGCATACTGCAACACATGGTGCATTTGGTGCTTTGGCATTTGGCATTGGTACCTCTGAAGTGGAGCATGTCCTTGCAACCCAGACATTAATTCAGCGTCCTGCAAAAAATATGCGTATAACAGTATCTGGCGAAGTTGGCGCCTTTGTTACGGCAAAGGATATCATTCTTGCTATTATTGGAAAGATTGGGACAGCTGGTGGAACAGGTCATGTTATCGAATTTGCAGGTCAGGCGATAAAAGAATTATCGATGGAAGGGCGCATGACTGTGTGTAATATGGCGATTGAAGCTGGCGCACGTGCTGGAATGGTTGCTCCTGACGAGAAAACATTTGCTTATATTAAGGGCAAGCCAATGGCACCTTCTTCTGAATTATGGGATAAGGCTGTTAAATGGTGGCAAAGCCTGCCGTCAGATGATGGCGCTATTTACGATACAGAAGTCACATTGCAAGCATCTGAAATTGTTCCAACAGTGACATGGGGGACAAGCCCTGAAGATGCATTGCCTATTACAGATTCAGTACCTAACCCAGCGAAAATATCAGATCCAGTCTTAAAAGCAAAAATCGAGCGCAGTCTGGATTATATGGGGCTTCAGGCAGGACAGAAACTAACAGATATTGAAATTGACACTGTATTTATTGGGTCTTGCACAAACAGCCGTATTGAAGATTTGAGAGCGGCCGCAGGTATTGTTGAAGGGAAAAAAGTAAAATCAGGTCTAAGGGCAATGGTTGTTCCTGGTTCTGGTTTGGTAAAACAGATGGCTGAAGAAGAAGGTCTTGATAAAATTTTCAAAGAAGCTGGATTTGACTGGCGTGAACCTGGATGCTCGATGTGTCTTGCTATGAACGCTGATAAACTCTCAGAAGGTGAGCGCGCGGCATCAACCTCCAATAGAAACTTTGAAGGGCGTCAAGGTCGTGGTCGTCGCACGCATCTTGTCAGTCCAGAGATGGCAGTTGCAGCAGCCGTTACAGGTCATCTTGCAGATATCAGAGAACTTTAAGGGAGCTGAAAGAATGCAAAAATTTGATAAATTAGAAGGTATTGCCGCGCCTATGGATATTATCAATATCGATACAGATATGATCATTCCAAAGCAATTCCTGAAAACAATTAAGCGTTCTGGATTAGGTAAAAGCCTGTTTTTTGAAATGCGCTTTACAAATGATGGCGATGAAAAAGCTGATTTTGTTTTGAATAAACCTGCTTACCGTCAATCTCAAATTCTGGTGGCTGGCGATAATTTTGGGTGTGGGTCTAGTCGTGAGCATGCGCCATGGGCTTTACTCGATTATGGAATCAGATGTGTTATTTCAACCAGCTTTGCAGATATCTTTTATAATAACTGTTTTAAAAATGGAATTCTTCCTATTGAAGTCAGCCTTGATGAAAGAAACGCTTTGTTGGCGGATGCTTCGGATACTGAAAACCCAGAGTTAAAAATAGATTTGGAATCTCAGACTATTTCGCGCCCAAATGGCGCTGCCATCTCATTTGATATAGATCCATTTCGCAAAGAATGTCTTTTAAATGGTCTTGATGATATTGGGCTAACACTCGAAAAAACAGAGGCTATTGGCTCTTATGAAGAAGACCGAAAATCAAGCATGCCTTGGTTGTAATTATATATCTAATACAGAAGAGCACCCATTATATCACAGCATATTACAGCGCGATAATATAAAGAAATAAGGTTAGGATAAGTTTATGGCATCGAATAGAAAAGTGATGGTTCTCGCCGGAGACGGTATCGGTCAAGAAGTCATGCATGCCAATATGCAAGTAATGGAATGGCTGGCAAAGCACCGCTCATTGGGATTTGATGTCTCTGAGGGGCTGGTTGGCGGCGTTGCTTATGAAGCGCATGGTGTGCCTCTCACGGATGACACACTTGCAGATTCAATCGCGAGTGATGCTGTATTATTTGGGGCCGTTGGCAATCCAAAATATGATGATTTGCCATTTGAGTTAAAGCCAGAGCGTGGGTTGCTTGCACTACGCAAAGAGCTTGATTTATTTGCAAATTTACGCCCTGCATTGGTTTTTGAACCTCTCGTTGAAGCATCTACACTTAAGCCAGAGGTTATATCTGGACTTGATATTCTGATTTTGCGTGAATTATGCGGCGGTGTATATTTTGCAGAGCCGCGCGGTATTGACGAGATGAGTGATGGCCAGAAAAAAGGCTATGATACAAATGCTTATACTACGAGTGAGATAGAGCGCATTGGCAGAGTTGGCCTAGATTTGGCTAGAAAACGTGATGGTAGGTTAACGTCTGTTGAAAAAGCAAATGTCATGCTATCAGGCGTTCTATGGCGTGAGGTGATGACCGAATTACATGAAGCAGAGGGAGAAGGGGTAGCCCTATCTCATATGTATGCAGATAATTGTGCGATGCAGCTGGTGCGCAACCCAAAACAGTTTGATGTGATTGTAACTGATAATCTATTTGGCGATTTACTGTCTGATTGTGCTGCAATGCTGACAGGCTCTCTTGGCATGTTGCCATCTGCATCACTTGGTGCGCCTGACCCTGAAACAAACTTACCGCGCGCTATGTACGAGCCAGTTCACGGCTCAGCGCCTGATATTGCGGGCAAGAATCTGGCTAATCCATTAGCTCAGCTTTTAAGTTTTGCGATGATGCTAAGATATAGTTTCGACCAGCCAGAAGAAGCAGACCTTGTTGAAAATGCTGTTAGCGATGCATTAGCAACGGGAAAGCGAACCGCAGATATTATGTCGAAGGATGCGCAAGCTGTTGGCACTGACCAAATGACACAGGCGGTTATAGACTCAATGGACAGGCTAGCGCGCTAAGATAAAAAAGCACTTGGCGAGTTGGGTATTTTAGGCGGGGCATTTTAGAAGGAGTTTCTTATGGGACATAAAGTAGCTGTTGCAGGTGCAACAGGCGCTGTTGGCAGGGAAATGCTTCAGACATTGAGCGAGCGTAACTTTCCTGCTGATGAGGTATTTGCTCTTGCTAGTGAAAAGTCGGCTGGAAAAGAAATCTCCTATGGGGATGAGGGTGTTATCAAGGTTACATCCCTTGATAAATTTGACTTTTCCAAAGTAAATATTGCCTTATTTTCCGCTGGTGGGGAACTCTCCAAGATACACGCACCCAAGGCTGGTCAGGCGGGATGTTTGGTTATTGATAATAGTTCTGCATTTCGGATGGATCCAGACGTCCCCCTTATTGTGCCAGAGGTTAATCCGCACACGCTAATGCAGGCAAAGATTGAAAACAAAGGCAAAAATATTATCGCTAACCCAAATTGTTCAACAGCTCAGCTTGTGGTTGCGTTAAAGCCTATTCATGATGCGCTAAAAATCAAGCGTGTGGTTGTCTCCACCTATCAGGCAACTTCTGGTGCAGGTAGTCAGGGTATGGATGAATTATTCAACCAAACCAAAGGCATCTTTGTGAATGACACAGTGACACCAGAAATATTTACAAAGCAAATTGCCTTTAACGCAATACCGCATATAGATGTATTTATGGATGATGGATTTACTAAAGAAGAATGGAAAATGCAGGTTGAAACTGCAAAAATTCTAGACCCTGATATAAAGCTTGTCGCGCATTGTGTTCGCATTCCTGTATTTATTGGTCACTAAGAGGCTGTGTTTGTCGAGACTGAAAAATCGTTTGATGAGAAAAAGATACGTGATCTATTTCGTAAAGCAGAAGGGCTAGCTATCATTGATATGCGCTCTGACGAGGGGTATGTTACCCCTATTGAGTGTGCAGGAGATGATTTAGTGTTCGTAAGCAGAATTCGCAAAGATAACACAGTAGAAAACGGATTTGTGTTCTGGTGTGTTTCAGATAATTTGCGCAAAGGCGCCGCTCTGAACTCTGTTCAGATTGCAGAGCTCGCAGTTGCTCAAGATTATTTTAATATGGGCTCTCAGTAAAATAGTCGGTAAAAGGCTTATTTGCGAAGTAAATCTAGTGTCAAAGGCGGCATGGATTGAGGCGAGTTAGATAGGCCGATAAGGGATTGCGTAATATTACAGGCTTTGCGAGCTGCATTTTCAAGTGGTTCACCTGAAACCAGCAAAGATGTAAGAATGGCAGTCAGCGTATCCCCCGCACCAGAAACGCCAGTACTCTGTCGTTTATGACTAAAAATACGGACATCATTAGGGGTAACTAAAATATCTGCAATTTCATTCTCGCCTGAATAAATACCAGTTGATAACACCCATTCAGGACCGTTTGACTGAATAATTTTGCTGGCTTTAATCGCGCTATCAATGCCTGTTACCTCCGTTTGCGAGAGATAGGATAATTCAAACATATTAGGCGTTGTGATTGTTGCAAGCGGTAATAGGGTAGATTTTGATTTCTCTGCAATTAGGCTATCCACATAGAGAGCGCCATTATCGCCAAATACGGGGTCATAAACATATAAAGAATTCGGATGGTCTGTTATAAATGAGAGAATAACATTAACTTGTTCTATCTCACCTAGATAACCAGTTTGTATTGCATTAATTTCGCTTGATGGTTTTACGTCGCGTAGTTCTTGTAACAAGCACCTCATTTGTTCAATGGGCGGGATAAATTTAGTAGCACGCATAATACCAGGATGTGCTGCAAGAACGACGCTATCAACACGCAACGTTTCTTGCTCAAATAAGGAGTGAATCGGCACCGCCGCTGAATTTCCAACGCGTCCAGATACAACCGAAGACTGTATGGATAGAATAGAGAGTGTTTTCATTTGTTTTATTTGCGCTGTTAGTGTCAATTTAAGGAACTGAATCTAAATAAAAAGAGTCTTTTTCCTAGATCATGGAAACATTGACAGAATCAATGCTGGATTCGTTGATTTTGGCAGGATGCTGTCTTATACCTGTGATCCATATAGATATAAACAGGAAATATGTAATTATGTCTCGTCCACGCCCTTTATCGCCGCATCTATCCATATGGCGATTTCAACTCCCGGCTGTGATGTCAATCACGCACAGAATCACAGCTGTTATTCTGACCTCTGGAACTGTTTTGCTTACAGCTTGGCTGCTGGCGCTGGCGTTTGGAGAGAATAGTTTTAATGTGGTAAGCATGATGATATCTCATCCCCTTGGCCAATTTGTAATGTTTGGTTACTCAGTGGTGTTGTTTTATCACGCAAGCAACGGCGTGCGTCATTTATTCTGGGATTTTGGAAAAGGACTAGATATTTCAGGTGTTTATTCATCTGGTCGAATAGCATTAGCAACTATGGTTGTTCTGACGGTTGGTTTCTGGGCATTTATATTTTTTAGTTAGGTAATAAAAATGGCACGTTCTACAAACTCGATGAGAACACCTCTTGCAAAGGTTCGCGGACTAGGCTCTGCTAAATCAGGTGTACATCACTGGTGGCATCAGAGATTAACAGCTATTGCTATGGTTCCTCTGGTTATGTCAGCAATATATTTGGTGTTTAGGATTGCAGGTTCTGACTATAACCAAGCGATATCCCTACTTCAAAATCCATTCCATGCAGCTATTTTATTGTTACTGATTATAACCGGATTTTGGCATTGTATGCTTGGTATTCAAGTAGTTATAGAAGATTATGTGGGCTCGGAATGGGGACGAATTACTTCAATAATGATTGTAAAGGCAATACTCATCTTGCTTGCAACGTTATCGGCACTATCTCTGTTTAAGATAGTGTCAATTTAAAGAATAAAAACTTACGGTAGAGAAGGTGAATATATAATGGGCACGTATGATATTACAGATCATCATTATGATGTGGTTGTTGTAGGAGCAGGTGGAGCTGGATTGAGGGCAACGCTAGGCATGGCAACCTCAGGTCTGCGCACAGCATGCGTAACTAAAGTGTTTCCAACTCGCTCGCATACAGTTGCAGCGCAAGGCGGTATTGGTGCTGCTCTGAATAACATGGGCGAGGGAGATGGCTGGCGGTATCATATGTATGATACGGTTAAAGGCTCTGACTGGCTTGGAGACCAAGATGCCATTGAATATATGTGCCGCGAGGCAATCCCCTCTGTTATTGAGTTAGAGCATTACGGTGTTCCATTTTCTAGAACAGATGAAGGTAATATTTACCAAAGACCATTTGGAGGCCATACGCTAGATTACGGGAAGGCTATGGCAAGACGGGCATGCGCTGCAGCAGATAGAACAGGTCATGCAATATTGCATACTCTTTATCAGCAATGTCTCAAGCATGCGGCAGAATTTTTTGTTGAATATTACGCCATTGATTTAATCATGGATGATAATGGTGCATGTCAGGGCATTGTTGCATTATGTATGGAAGATGGCTCTATCCATCGCTTTCTGGGGCAGCGCACAGTTCTTGCTACAGGTGGTTATGGACGTGTTTATTTTTCTTGCACATCTGCACATACCTGCACCGGTGATGGTAATGCAATGGCGCTTCGCGCTGGTTTGCCGCTTCAGGATATGGAGTTTGTTCAGTTTCACCCAACAGGGGTTTATGGAGCTGGCGTTTTAATCACTGAAGGCGCTCGTGGAGAAGGCGGCTATCTGACTAATTCAGAAGGGGAGCGTTTTATGGAGCGTTATGCCCCAACGGCAAAAGATTTAGCAAGCCGTGATGTAGTTAGCCGTTCTATGACAATTGAAATTAATGAGGGTAGAGGTGTTGGTCCAAAGAAAGACCACATTTTGTTGCACTTAGAGCATATTGACCCAGAAACACTTCATAAGAGGCTACCCGGCATTACAGAAACCGCTAAAATCTTTTGCGGTGTTGATGTGACAAAAGAGCCAATTCCAGTATTGCCGACAGTGCATTATAATATGGGTGGAGTGCCAACAAACTATCATGGAGAGGTGTTATCTCCTACTGCCACCGACCCTAATAATACAGTTCAGGGATTAATGGCTATTGGCGAGGCAGCATGTGTTTCTGTTCATGGAGCCAACAGACTTGGCACTAACTCTTTACTTGATATTGTGGTTTTTGGCAGAGCAGCAGCGCACCGCGCTAGTGAAGTGTTGACGCCTGGCGCAACGCATGCGCCTGTATCCAAAGAATCAACAGATCGTGCCATAGAACGGCTTGATAGAATGCGTCACGCAAAAGGCGACAGGCAGCCTGGTGAGCTTAGGCTTGATATGCAACAGGCGATGCAAAAATATGCGGCTGTATTTCGCTCAGGCGAATCCCTAACCGATGGCGTTAAAACCATGGATTCTATTGCAGGCGATATGAATAATATCGGCATTCAGGATAGATCTTTGATTTGGAATACTGATTTAATTGAAGCCATGGAATTAGAAAATCTGATGAGTCAGGCTTTGGTTACCATTCGCTCTGCAGAACAGCGCAAGGAATCAAGGGGCGCCCATGCTCATGAAGATTTTACTGAAAGAGATGATGAGAATTGGATGAAACATACTGTTATGTGGTTAGATGATGATAATAAATCATCTGTTGCTTATCGTGATGTGACAATGACAACACTCACTAATGAAGTAGAATCAATTCCTCCAGTAGCACGTGTTTATTAATAGGATTAAGTAATTATGGCCGAATTTACGCTTCCCGCACATTCAAAGGTTACAACTGGTAATGTTTTTCCAGCTGACAGTGCAGCTCAGAATGTAAAGACATTTTCAATTTATCGCTGGTCACCTGATGATGATGACAATCCAAGAATGGATGAATTTGAGATAGACCTTGATGAATGTGGTCCGATGATTTTGGATGCACTGATTAAGATAAAATCTGAGGTGGATAGCTCTCTGACATTCAGGCGTTCATGCAGAGAGGGAATTTGTGGCTCTTGCTCTATGAATATTGATGGCACGAATACGCTTGCTTGTCTAAAATCGATCGATGATGTTAAGGGGGATGTAAAAATCTACCCATTGCCGCATATGCCAGTGGTAAAAGATTTGGTTCCAGATTTAACGCATGCCTATGCGCAATTAACCTCAATTGAGCCGTGGCTCAAAACAGATACACCCGCACCTGAAGGAAAAGAGCGCAAACAATCGCCAGAAGAGCGCCAGGAAATTGATGGCATGTGGGAATGCGTTTTGTGTTTTAGCTGTACGACTTCTTGTCCAAGCTATTGGTGGAATGGGGATAGATATCTTGGCCCTGCTGTATTGCTTCAGGCTTATCGCTGGATTGCTGATAGCAGAGATGAATATACAGGTGAGCGTTTAGATGCATTAGAAGATCCATTCCGCTTATATCGCTGTCATACAATTATGAATTGTGCAAAAACATGTCCAAAAGGGCTTAATCCTGGCAAAGCAATTGGAGAGATTAAGCAAAAGATGCTTGAGAGGCAGAGTTAATCACTACTTTTTGGTCAGGTAGAAAAGCCTGTGTCAGACGCTAACGAAACACCGCAACAAAAATACAACAAGCTGTTGTCATCTGGAAAGTTAACGGCAGATGAGGGCCAAGCACTCGCTATTAAAGAGCTAGATACGTTATACTCTTCTCTGTTAAGAAACACAAAAAAATCATGGCAGTTCTGGGTCTCACCCTCAGCTCTGAAAGGCATTTACCTGTTTGGCGGGGTGGGGCGCGGAAAAACAATGCTGATGGATTTGTTTTTTTCTGCTTGTCCTGACGGTGATAAGCAGCGCCTGCATTTTCATGATTTTATGGCACAAGCGCACTCTCTTATTAATCAGGCACG
>JAACDT010000332.1 GCA_009936885.1 Alphaproteobacteria bacterium | reverse complement strand
GCACCATTAGATGTAGAGCCATCGATATATCACGCAGTTGCAAAAGCAGCAGTAGCGCTTGCACAAACGATTGAGGCAAAAGCCATCATAGCATATTCAGCATCAGGCAATACAGCGGTGCGAATCGCAAGAGAAAGGCCGGCAATACGCCTATTCGTATCAACACCAGAATTGGCAGTGCAAAGGCGTTTATCTGTATTATTTGGAGCCACTACATTGCGCCAAGTTGAATCAGATTATGAGGCCGCATTATCTATTACAAAAGAAACGCTAAAACAAGAAAAAGTGGTAAATACGAATGACACAATTGTTGTGGTTGCTGGTTTTCCATTTGAACTTGCAGGTAGTACAAACGCAATTCGTGTAGAGCATATTTAAGTTGAAAAATAAGGGTATTAGGCAGGAAGCCCTTTGAGCTTCTCTTCTAATCTAGAAATTGCTTGTTGAACGTCTTGTAGGTGCGGGTTTATAGATGCGGCACGACGATAGGCTTCAAGGGCTGCTTTGGGATTGCCAAGGTGCACTTCCACCATACCAAGGCCAGCAAGCGCGCCAAAATGATTACGCTCTAATGCAAGTGTCTGGGCGATGTCATATTTTGCTCTTTCAAACTCACCCATGAAGAATAAAACAGTGGCGCGTTTGTTCCACGCCTCAGCAAATTCATTATCTTGCTGGATTACATAACTAAACACTGCATTGGCGGCATCTAGCTGGCCAGATTGCATTAAATCAATGCCCATCTGCATTTGTCTACTTAATATTGAACTCGCATTATGGGTGGCCCATATTTGCCAAATTCTGCCCGAAATCTGTTCTGCGTCTTCGATTGTTTCAGCAGATTTAAGCTTTGAGAATAAAATGTCTAACTCAGGATCTCTTTGGTCAGCATTTGCAGTATTAAGGGCGAATAAAAATACTGCAGAAAAACAAAGTCCTACTAGTATTTGGGGCATCAACGTTTTAACTGCGGAAAAATAAGTAACAAAGCTCATACTAATTAAACATGAACCTGAACGCAAAAAAAGCAAGATGCAGGGAATTTTTTTTAAAACAGGTAGTTTAGTGAGCCAACCCTGTTTAGGGTTTTTAATAGGGGCGGTTATTTTTGCCAAGGCAGATTATGGGACTGCCATCCTTCAATGATTACTGGGCTATCCTTATTTTGTGAATTTCCCTCAAACCCCTCGGCTACGTTTGTAACATCTATAAACCCTGCTTTCAGAAGCATCTGGCAAGCAGCAGCAGACCGCGCGCCAGATCTGCATATCAAATATAAGGGTGTATCTTGTTGTGCAACCTCTGTAATCTGTTCGACAAAAGCAGGATTTACAGATTGATCCTGACGCATAAGTTCGATTTTCACCAATGATTTATTAATTTCAGACAAATCTGGAACACCTATAATTTCCCATTCTCTCTCAGTTCGGCAGTCAATTAACATAGCATCTTTGTTTTCTGTTAATCGTTTATAGGCTACAAGTGGAGTGACTTCTTGAAACATTGGGTGTCTCCATATTTTGTTTACTAGTCTTAAAATTAAACTCTTGAAAAACAATTTATCTATTGCCTGATTTATTTACTTGAAACTATAATTTTCGCCTCAGAATCATAGCAGGATTTTAAAAAGGAATATAGCCCATGTTTAAAGCAATTATTGTTAATAAGGCAGAAGATGAGACGATATCTGCACAAATTTCTGATGTTGATGAATCGCAACTTCCTGCTGTTGGGAATGTGACAATTGAGGTTCATTATTCGGATGTGAATTTCAAGGATGGTCTATGTCTTAATGGAAAGGGCAGGTTGGTGCGTGAATATCCGCATATACCTGGGATTGATTTTTCGGGCATTGTGTTGGAGAGCGATGATCCTCGTTTTAGTCCAGGAGATAAAGTAATTAATACAGGCTGGCGTGTGGGTGAGGTTTGGTTTGGTGGATATAGTCAAAAAGCACGAGTAAAGGCAGAATGGCTGGTACCACTCCCAGAACAGATGTCTCTAAAACAAGCTATGGCGATTGGCACAGCAGGGCTTACTTCCATGCTTGGTATAATCGAGTTAGAGGATAATGGGATGACCCCTGAAAATGGACCTGTTTTAGTTACTGGTGCTACGGGCGGTGTCGGCTCTATCGCAGTTGCAGTGCTCTCTTCGCTTGGCTATGAAGTGAGCGCTACCACCGGGGATGTTGAGAAAAACACCCCCTTTCTTAAACAATTGGGAGCAACCACAATTATCGACAGGAAAACTTTGCAAGAGCCGTTAAATAAGGTGCTTGAATCTGCTGTTTGGGGGGGCTGTATTGATAGTGTGGGCGGCGTAACGCTTGCACGTATACTAGCCCAAATGAAGCATGAAACTGCAGTTTCTGCTATTGGAAATGCGGGGGATTCTTCACTTCCTGCAACCGTTATTCCATTCTTGCTTAGAGGTATTAAACTAATTGGAATTGATTCAGCTAGTAAGGCAATACCGAAACGTATTCGGGCATGGGAGCGTTTATCCAGTGATTTGCCAACCGAGAAGCTTTCGCTGATAACCACTGAGATATCGCTTTTGGATACGATTCAGGCCGGAAAAGATATCCTTGTTGGAAACACATTTGGCAGATTAGTTGTTAATGTTAAGGATGCAAGCTAGATAATACACGTATTTTGGGGCGATATGTTTTGCGCTCTGGGTCAAGGCTTTTTTACGATCGCAATATGTTGTAGATTGCGGCCTTGTTGTGCGTAATCTATGCCATATCCAATAACAAATTCATCTGGAATATCAAATCCAACCCAATCTATATCTACATCGACCTCTCTTCGTGATGGCTTGTTGAGTAATGTGCAAATTCGAAGGGATTGTGGTTTTCTTGTCTCCAGCAGACTAATTACTTGCGATAAGGTATGCCCTGTATCGATTATATCCTCAATTATAAGGATATCTCTGTTTTTTAGGTCTGTTTCTACATCTTTAATAATGCGTAATTGTCCTGATGATTTCATTTTATTTCCATAGCTTGAAACAGTCATAAAATCCACCTCTACAGGCAAATCAAGGCACCTCACCAAATCCGCGATAAATACAAAGGAACCTCTTAATAGACCGATTACAACAAGTTGATTTGTCTGCTCATAAGCTATGCTGATTTGTTCTGCCAATGTATTAATTCTGGAGGCAATCTCAGCTTCCGTTATCAGGATTTCAAGTTTTTCACCTGTTACAAGTACGGCCATAATTCTCTGCTAATATTTTAATTTACAAACAGATATATTCTACCGTGTTTTGAGACTAAAAACCAGCAAGAACAGTGATAGATTGGCAAAACATTTAATACGGTTTAATCTTATCGTAGATTTGATTGAATAACAAAATTCTAAAATTTAATAGAGTGAAAAAAAGAGATATAATATGGCGAAAATAGCTTTTTTGGGTTTAGGTGTCATGGGTTTTCCAATGGCGCGCCATCTGGTTCAAGATGGCAACGAAGTTGTGGTATATAATCGAACCCAGTCTAAGGCAGAAAAATTCATCTCAGAATTTAACGCAAAAATAGCATCTAGTCCGGCAGATGCTTCCAAGGGTGCAGATATCGTATTTGCCTGTGTTGGCGATAATGCAGATATAACGGAGATTACTACTTCCAACCAAGGGGCATTTAGCGCAATGAAGCCCCAGAGTTTGTTTGTTGATCACACAACAGCGTCTGCGTCTGTTTCACGTAAGTTAGCAGATAAGGCAATGGATAATCAAATAGGGTTTATAGATGCGCCTGTATCTGGTGGTCAGGCTGGCGCCGAAAACGGAACACTTACCATTATGTGTGGGGGCAGCAAAGATGCTTTTCACAAAGCACAACCGGTCATGAGCTGTTATAGTAAAAAAATCACACTGATGGGCCCGTCCGGTTCAGGACAACTCACCAAAATGGTTAATCAAATCTGTATAGCAGGGCTGGTACAAG
>JAACDT010000331.1 GCA_009936885.1 Alphaproteobacteria bacterium | reverse complement strand
CTCATTTCTTACTGTTTGGTAGAACAGCAATGGGTTGGCAATACGGTATCGCGCATAGGCATCAACCAATATTCGTTTCTGATCAGCAAGAATCACCTCTTCTGCGTCTTGCGGGATAAGAGATAAAACTCGTTTTTCATAATATTCAACATCCTGAATAAAAGGCATTTTGATGGCAAGACCAGGGTCCTGAATAATACGCTTTGGCTCCCCAAATTGTAATACAAGTGCCTGTTTTGTTTGATCAACCGTAAATAGCGAGGACATCAACGTAAAAATTAATAATGTTGCAATACCTATAGAAATGTTTCTGATATTCATAATCTTAATTCCCCTGACCTGTTGAACGATTTAGCTCTTTTAGTGGAAGGTAGGGGACAACCCCATTTCCGCTATTGCCGTCGATAATTACTTTTTCAACATTACTGAAAATATTTTCCATTGTTTCGATGTAAATACGCTCCACCGTGATATCTTTATTTTTCAAGTAAGAGCTATATACTTGGTCAAATCGGGATGCGTCACCCTTTGCCCGGTTTACAACTTCTGCCTGATACGCCTCTGATTCTGCAATCAGCCTTGCTCCTTCACCTCTCGCCCTTGGAACGACGTCATTTCGAAACGCTTCTGCTTCGTTTTTCAGCCTATCCCTATCTTGTCTGGCACGCTGCACATCGTTAAAGGCATCAATAACATCGGCAGGGGGATCAACAGCAAGAAGTTGTACTTCTCGCACCCTAATGCCCGCAACATATTCATCAAGAAGATCTTGTAATTTTTCTTTCACATTAACTTGAATATTCTGACGACCTTCTGTAAGGGCTGTCTGAATTGGGGTCTGACCAATTATCTCTCTCATCACGGCTTCAGCAGCAACCTTGATAGTATCATCAGGGTCAGCCAGATTAAATAAATATTCACCGGCATCTGCTATTCGCCAAAACACAACGAAATCAATATCAACGATGTTTTCATCGCCGGTAATCATCTGGCTTTCATCTGCAATATCACGCTTGCTATTTGATCGCCCTGCTGTTTCACGAAAACCAACTTCTAATCTGTTATCTCTGGTTACTTCTGGTGTGAGTACTGTTTCAATAGGATAGGGAAGATGATAATGTAGACCAGGTGAGGATGTTCTTACCCACTCGCCAAAACGCAAAACAACACCTTGCTGCTGAGTATTAACGCGGTAAAAACCAGTTGCCAGCCATAATATAGCTGCTATGAGCAGAAAGATTACAAATAACCTGCCAGAGCCACCGCCTTTTGAAAAACCACCAAGACCGCCAAACCGACGTTTTGCATCATTAATTATTTTATCCAAATCAGGAGGTGTAGGTTGGCCTGGCTGTTTTCCGCCATTACCCCATTGTTTTCCACCATTAGAGCCTCCGCCCCATGGTCCACCTTCGTTTCCGCCACCTTGATTATTCCAGGGCATTCGTTGCTCCGTTCCATTAATGTTATTTTTCAGACCAAATAGCTAGACAGTGATTTCTTTATACAGCTATCTTTAAACAGCAATATTCTACACTACTTGCATAAATAATATATAACCAGTATTTCAACTAGCGATATCTCATCCTTATATTTGGCGTTATGATCGGAAAATCAAGAATGCAGTCAGAAATAACTTCAGAAAAAGTGAGATCGGCACTCAGACAAGTCAAATTTCCACATTCCAAAGATAATATTGTCGATGATGGGGACGTATCAGGGATTGTAATTAAAGATGGGCATATCGGATTTTCAATAGAGATAGACCCTGCCCTTGCAAATCAGTCTGACGAGTTGCGGCGAAAAGCAGAAGATATGGTAAGTAGCTTATCAGGCGTTCTGTCAGCTACTGCCATACTAACAGCTCATAAAACAGCCAGCACGTCGCAACCAACCCCTCGCTCAAAACCAGATTCTCACCGAAACCCACCTTTAAAGCCAGCTAAGCATGTAATTGCTGTCGCCTCTGGCAAAGGAGGCGTAGGCAAATCAACAACAGCAATAAATATTGCACTTGCGGTAAAACAAATGGGGCTTTTGGTCGGCATTCTAGATGCTGATATTTATGGCCCTTCGCTTCCTCGGTTGTTAGGCACAAGCCGAAAACCAGAATATTATGACAAAAAATTAGTGCCGTTAGATGTTTGGGGACTCCAGACAATGTCTATTGGATTTTTGGTAGAGCCTGAATCGCCAACGATTTGGCGTGGACCAATGGTAATGAGCGCTATCGAGCAAATGCTACGTGATGTTCTTTGGACTGATTTGGATGTATTAGTGATAGATTTACCGCCCGGTACTGGGGATGCGCAATTAACGCTTTGTCAGCGTGCATCGCTATCTGGCGCTGTAATAGTATCTACACCTCAGGATCTAGCTTTGATAGATGCTCGAAAAGGGCTTAATATGTTCCGAAAAGTAGATGTTCCTATCCTAGGTATTATCGAAAATATGAGTTATTTTATTTGCCCTGATTGCGGCAGTAGGCATGATGTATTTAGCACAGGTGGCGCTGAAAAAGAGGCCGCAAAGTTAGACGTTGCGTTTCTTGGGGGAATACCGCTTGATATGGCTATCAGGCAAACATCAGACGCTGGAGAGCCAATTGTTGCTACTCAGCCTGAGAACCCGCATTCCAAAGCCTATTCGTCAATCGCACAGAAAATCTCGGATTCTCTTGAAAGTCAGAAGGCGGAAGGCCCAGCTATCATTATAGAGTAAACAAATATTACCTTTTCGAAAAATAGGTTTTTTCGAACTCGTATATCGTGTTCGTTAAACATATCTGTTTTGCGTCTTATAAAT
>JAACDT010000330.1 GCA_009936885.1 Alphaproteobacteria bacterium | reverse complement strand
GCTAAGTGACAATGATGAGCTCGCAGAACAGCGACCATAAGTGCAGTTTGGCTTGGACTTCCGTCTTCCATAGTTTCCCCCCTAAAATCCAGATAATCTTGCCTAAGGACGGTTCAGTGAGTCAACACAAAACCTTAGCTTCGGGGGGTCTGATGATGCCTATAATGAAACTTATGAGGAAACTTATGTTGGCTGAGAAGTTTGTCCTTCACCAGATTTGGATGTTTCGCTGACTTTGATTTTTTTCTTCTGCCGTTGGTAGAAAAGATAATGGATAAAATAAACAAGTCCTATTGTCAGGCATGCAGAGATAACGGCATCGCTTAAAAAGTGTTTGCCCGCCATAACCCTATAGGCCATGGTCAATCCAGTCAGGGCTAAAATAGGAATGGTTAGGGCGAGACGGAAGCGAGTAACAATAAGCGGTATCGCCATTAAAATAGCAACACCACTCACATCGCCAGAAACAAAGCTGCAATTTCTTGAACATTCACCGGAAATAATCCAGGCAGGACTGAATATTAAATCGCCGCCAAATTCAGTGATATCTTGTGGGCGCGCCCGACCAAAGACGTTTTTCAGAACACCTTCCACCATCAAGGCTGGCCCAAGGGCAAGGCAGGTGAAGAGGAATAGTGCATGCCTGCGCATATTTTTCATTGCTTGAGGCATAAGAAAAGCAAGGAGGAGGACGAATAGTAGGCTCAATATTGTAGCGAGTTTAAATGTTGGCCGAACAACATTCTTCAGGAGAGCTGCAAGCTCAGTATCATTAAACGTGAACCCTGCGCCAGCAGTATAATATCGTGCAGAGATTGATATATCTATCTGATTGAAAATCACAAAGACGAGACTGATTAAAATAGTAAATATGACGATATAAATAGATGTTTTTAATGAGTTGATGGGCATGAATAAATCCATGTTTTTATTATTAATTAATATTATTAAATTATATCACAAAAAATATTTGATAATTTATTTTTTCTGCGTCGTCATTTGGATTTGTTTATTTCAATTGTTTCCCTACCTTGCAGATTATTGAAAAATGACTCATTCTAGATAAATTCTCTCGATAACTTCTATGGTCAGAGTGCTTAGTGATGCAGATACAAAAGCGTGTTTATGAAATTCTGGGGCAAGCCCAAAATGGCGACAAAGTCAGTAGCTTTGTCGATAGATTCCTAACAATTTTAATTATCACAAATGTTCTAGCTGTCAGCCTTGAGTCCGTTGAGACAATTGGCGTGGAATTTAGACAGGAATTTGCAGCCTTTGAGATGTTTTCCATCATTGTTTTCGGGACAGAATATATACTTCGTCTTTGGTCTTCCGTTGCAAAAGAAGACAGCGCTTATAAAACACCTTTTGGTAAACGCATTGAATATATTCTGAGTTTCAATGGTCTTGTGGATTTGGCCGCCCTTCTACCGAGCCTTATCTCTATGTTTGTTGGCAATGCTGATTTGCGCTGGATACGTGTGGTGCGTATTCTTAGGCTACTTAAAATGTCGAATTACTCGACGGCATTAGAAGATTTGGGTTCAGCAATATACGAGGAACGAAAGTCTTTTTTAGCGGCACTATATCTTTTTACACTCGCTTTATTCATTGCCAGTGCGCTTATGTATGTCATTGAGAATCAGGCGCAACCAGAGGCTTTCGCTTCAATACCTGAAAGCATGTGGTGGGCTTTAATCACCCTAACGACTGTTGGGTATGGGGATGTGTCGCCTATTACTACATTAGGTAAAATGGTTGGTGCGCTCACCGCTTTGATTGGTGTTTGTACCGTGGCCTTGTTAACAGGTATCATCGCTAGCGCTTTTACGAGCCAGATTGAAAAACGTAAGGCTCTTATGGAGGCAGAAATTGCTGCAGCTTTCAGTGATGGTATTATTACGGATAATGAAATGCAAAAAATTGAAGAAATGCGGCGGCGTTTTAATATGAATGAAGCTCATGTTGCAGCCATTATCGAAATTATCACAGACGGTAAAAAATAATAGTCGATTACCAAAGTAACCGGTTTATTACTGAGATCCGTGTGCCAATTTAATCAATAACATTGAGCCTGTCTTATCCACTTTTTAAGCTTTTTTCGTCCTTTGCAGTTTGCATGGGGTTTTATTATATGATACTAATTTCTTAATGGTATGGACTAATAAATAGCTTAATAAGGGGAGGTCAGTTTGGCCAGTAATCGTAAAATAATAATGGTCGGCTTTATGC
>JAACDT010000079.1 GCA_009936885.1 Alphaproteobacteria bacterium | reverse complement strand
TTTTTTTTGCAGCAAAGATTTCACTCTCCATGATACCACTAAACATTGACTTGCCAAAGACCCACCGACTTGTTCAACTGAGCCCAGATTTATATTGGGGAAGACTTCCTCTCCCCTTTAGATTAAACCATATTAATCTTTATATAATAGACACTAACAATGGATGGGTTATCATTGATGCTGGTATTTATGGGGACCAAACAAGGGACTATTGGAGAGCGCTTTTAGGTGGTTTTCTGTCTGAGAAACCCATAGATAAGATTATTATTACGCATCATCATGTGGATCATATTGGTTTTGCGAGTGAGCTAGCCCAAATGACAGGAGCGAATTGCTATACCTCAGCCGCAGAAAAAGAGCACGGGCAGTTTCTTTTTAATTTATCAGCTCGTGATTTTTCTGAACTTCTAGCATCACATTATACAAGATATGGACTTCCAGAGGCTGAAATTGTTCTAGGCCGGAATGATTCTGATAGATATCGACGGTTTGTACCAGAATTACCAGATTTCAAGGAGTTTTCAGAAACCAATGAAATAAATGGATGTAATAGCCAATGGCAATGCAGGCTAGATAGTGGTCATAGCTCTGGTCAAATTTCATTTATGAATGCGGCAGAATCACTTTTTTTACCAACCGATTTTCTGCTTCCTCGTATATCTCCTAACATCTCAGCAGATATGCGAAATACGGACAAAGATGTGCTGGGAGATTATCTAATCTATCTTAAAGAGATGTCTAACCTATCGCCAGCGATAAAAATATACCCTGGTCATGACTGGCCATTCAAAAATGGAAATGATAGAGCACAGGCATTAATAAACCATCATAATCAGCGATTGGAGCTTTTGTTATCGGAGGCAAAATTAAGGCCTATCAGCACAAGTGATGGGATAGACATATTATTTAATCGGCGTTTTGAGAGCCACGAATTATTTTTTGCATCAGGAGAATCAAGAGCTCACCTAACGCACCTGATGCATCAAGAAAAATTGGAAAAGACCACTGAAATACAAAATGGGAACGAGGTTGATATCTTTATAGCATGATTCTTTTATTAATAACGTACAGCCTAATATAGGACACTATTTATTAATTAAAACGCATCTAGCGATAGAACCATTTCCACATTTTACCAATGGAACTGTCTGAGCTGGCTTAAAGCTTACTTTTACTTTTTCAGGATTAACTTTTAACGGACCCATAACTTCACTCATGGCAGCAGGGATATCATCTGACTGTAAAGAAGACTTAAGTTCAATGGCTGCGTCTGTTGTCTCGAACGTAAATTCTGCGTTATAGCGGTTTGGCTGCTCAACCTCTTTAAGATTATTAAATATACTATCTCTATGTTCAAGACGTCTTATAATATCATCCACTTCCCAACCACATTCTGGTTGCGCTACAGGACATCTTGTCCTGAAACTACACCCTTGTGGTGGACGCGCAGGGTCTGGTATTGTGCCATCGAGTGCCGCGGTTCCAGAAGTTACATTCGTCTCCAGATCGGGGCTGGCTGCGAGCAATGCCTTCGTGTAGGGGTGTTGAGGATTTTTAAAAATATCTTCTGTGTTGCCAGCTTCAACAACCTTCCCAAGATACATTACCACTATCTTATCAGCCATATGACGCACAACAGACAGGTTATGTGTGATAAACAAATAAGCAAGACCTCTTTGTTTTTGCAAATCATGCAGCAAATTAAGTATTTGCGCCTGCACAGATACATCAAGAGAACTTGTTGGCTCATCTAGAACAATTAATTTTGGGTCTAGAGCTAGAGCCCTAGCAATAGATATACGTTGACGTTGCCCACCTGAAAATTGATGAGGAAACCGATAAAGATGCTGAGCACCCAAACCTACCTGCTCAAGCAAATTAACCGTTCTTGGAATAACTTCATTTTCTGGGCAAATTTTATGAACTCTCAGTGGTCTAGAAACAATGTCACTTACGAGTTGACGCGGCGACAATGATGCAAAAGAATCTTGAAATACCATTTGGCAATTTCGCCTATAATAATTAAATAAATCACCATCTATTTTCCCTATATCATAGGAGTTTTCCAACTCTTGAAACTCCTCAGAAGATACTTTATCTCCCTCTTCACTGTCATTGTTTTCTAAGATAGCAATTTTTTCTGAAGGTAAATCAAAATATATATTACCTTCTGTAAGAGCTTCTAAGCCCGCAACACAGCGCCCTATTGTAGTCTTGCCACATCCGCTTTCACCAACCAAGCCTACAGTTTCTCCTGCCTTTATATCAAAGCTTACGCCATCAACCGCATGAACATGCCCAACAATTTTTTGGAAAACTCCTTCTTTAATAGGGAAATGTTTTTTTACATTTTTTACGCTTAAAATAGTTTTATCAGCAGAAGTCACTGTCGTTATCCTTTAATTTTTATCTTCTTAACATCAACATGGATCATTAACCATTTTGTTTAGACCGTTTTTTTATTCATACAAAAAGCATGATACTTTATGCGATTTATCTTTATTAGATAAAACCTTTAGTTCTGGATCATTATTTTCACAATTGGATTTTTTCTGTTTACATCTGCTAGCAAACCGGCACCCCGTTTTTGGGTTAATTAATTCAGGAACCATACCTTCAATTGCCTCCAGCTTTCCGCGCTCATGCGTCATGGAAGGCAATGCTTTGATTAAGCCTTGAGTGTAAGGGTGCTTTGGATTATTGAAAATTGTCTCTGCATCACCAGTTTCAACGATTTTTCCAGCATACATAACTGCCACTCTATCACAAATTCGGCGCACCAAAGACAAATCATGGCTGATATATAATACGGATGTTTGATGACGCTTTTGCAAATCTTTAATGAGGTCCAAAACCCTTGCTTGTACTGTCACATCGAGTGCAGTTGTTGGCTCGTCAGCAATGAGCAAATCTGGATTACAAGCAATTGCTTGTGCAATCATAACTCGTTGTTTCATTCCACCTGATAGCTCGTGCGGATAACGTTCCATAATTTTGTTTGGATTTGGAATTTGTGTTTCTGATAGAGCTTCGGTTACAAGGCCATCTATTGCCTTATCAACTTTTTTCCGAAAACCACTAAATGGCGGAAACTTCAACATCAATTTTGTAATTAAATTAAGTTCCTGACGAATATATTTTTTTAGTAAGTACCCATTTATTCCATCTAAATTATTAGTAATACCAGCCTTTTTAAATACATCATTTTCACGATGTTCCTGAAACACTTCTGCTAATTGTGTGCGAATGGTAAGTCCAGGATTAAGTGCCTTTCCTGGATCCTGAAAAATCATCGCAATACGCTCACCTCTCAATTCACGAATCTGACTTTCCGACAAGCTCAATAGATCTAAAATATTTTTTCCAGTCTTTGAACACGCAACACATCCGGCCCCATCACATTTATTACAATTCTTCTGACTCTTAAACAGAATTTTACCACCAGCCAGCACTCCCGGAGGGGTTTGAATTAACTGCATGAATGAGCGAGCAGTTACACTTTTACCACATCCAGTCTCACCGACTAGCCCCATCATTTCACCATCAACAATGTCAAAGCTAACACCATCAACGGAATGCACCATTCCCTGCTTTGACTGAAAGTATACTTTGAGATTCGTAACAGAAGCTATTAAATTTTCTGACAAAGAATCGGATGTATATGCTGTATCTGGTGACATAATTTTACCTCTTAGTCTCAGTTCTCGGGTCTAATACATCACGAAGACCATCCCCAACCAAATTAAAGGCGAGTGCCCATAAAAATACCATCAATCCTGGAAAAGTAGATGCCCACCATCTGCCTGCAGAAATGCCAGCCTGTCCCTCTGAAACCAGGACACCCCATTCTGCTATACCTGCTTCGGACAATCCAATAAACGAGAGAGTTGCGCCAACCAGAACAATATTGCCCATGTCTAAAGTTGCTTGCACCATTACCGGACTAAATGAATTAGGAAGAATGTCCTTTAAATATATCTGCATTTTTGAGTCACCCATTACTCTAGCTGCATCGACATATTCACGTTGTTTAATCCTGATGACCTGAGCCCGCATTATTCGAGCATATTTCACCCAAAAAACAACCACCAGTGCCAATATAATGTTGGTAAAGGAGGGACCCAATATTGCGGCTATAGCTAATGCAAAAATAAGTTCTGGGATAGATAAAAAAACGTCAACAACACGCATTAAGATTTCATCAACTTTTCCACCAACAATGCCAGCAATACTTCCAATCGTAACACCAACTACAACTGTTAGACAAACCACTATAAGAGACAATTTAAGAGATGTTCTTGCCCCCCAAACAACGCCATAAAACACATCTCCACCTCGGTTGGTGGTGCCAAGGACATGCCCAGGAGTGAGTGGCGCAGAACGCGCAGCTTTCCAGTCACGTGGCATCTGATATGGATCTGGCATATTGGGCTCTGTAATTATTGGCGCAAGCAATGCCATCAAAAGCATCAATATAACAATTATTAGACCGATTACAGTAGTTGGGTTTTCTAGCACATTTTGTATAATTTCAAGATTACGCTTTAGGCGAACCTTCAACGCGGAATCATTCAAACCCTCGATGGCGACAGAGCTAGTTTTTAAGTCTTGTGACATATTACTCTCCTAAAACAACGCGTCGATCTAGATTTGCGTAAATAATATCCACGACCAGATTCACAATCAAAAACAAGATACTTGTAAACATAACATATGTCATAATAGTTGCCTGGTCTCCGCGAAGGACAGCCGAAGCCATCCAACGCCCTAAACCAGGCCAACGAAAGATGATTTCTGCTACAACTGTTCCCTGAAGCAAAAATCCAAAGGTTAATCCGATAACCGTTACAGTTGGAATAAGCGCATTTCTTCGTGCATGTTTTTTTAGAACGACTCGCTCTGCGAGGCCTTTTGCTTTTGCAGCATCCACATAATCTTCCTGTAATTCTTCAATAAGAGAAGAGCGCATCATTCTAGCAATAATTGCTGTTGCACCATAGCCTAAAGCCACAGCTGGCATAATTAGGTGCCAAACCGCATCCCTAAACGCGGCGAAATTCCCTGCTAATAAAGCATCAATAGTATAAAAACCAGTTGGGTGCGGTATAGCCTCGAATAAATTGGGGTCACTTCTGCCGATGGGAAACCAACCAAGCCAGACCCAAAAAATAATTAACAATAAGATAGCAAACCAAAAAAGCGGCATACTGGCTCCACTTACAGATACTACTCTGATTATATGGTCAGCAAGTTTGTTGCGCCTTGCGCCTGCAAAGGTTCCTAAAGCAATTCCAAGAGACACTGCAACTATACCTGCTGCGATGGCGAGTTCCATGGTGGCTGCAAACTTCTTGGGAAACACGTCAACAACTGGAGCCGAAGCAACACCCGACCACCCAAGGTCACCTTGAGTTACGCCTTTAATCCAATAAAAATATTGCACAGGCACTGGCTTATCCAAATGAAATCTCTCCTTCATTTCTTGTACTTCTGCGGGGTTCATCTCATGAGAGAGGTAGATTCCGATAGGAGATCCCCCTATCCGAGTAAGCGCGAAAACAATTATTGATGTACCAATGATCAAAACAGGCAAAACTAATAGTCGCCGAATAATATAATCTCTAATTTGCATAATTTATTCCGTTTAGAAGTGCGCGAAGCATATGTATTAAATGAATTTTCTCACAACAATTTTAGTAAAGCCCTTAATTTGTTTTTTCAAAGGGATATTGATTTAAGGAGGAAGAGGTCAACCACAAGATACTTTCGCATCTATAAGTGCGGTTGACCTTTTTAAATATTATTTGTCTAAATATGCGAACCTCAAACTAGGACGAGGCCATAATGGATTCATTTGGAAACCTTTTACCCAACTGCGATAGGCCATTGTAACGCCTTCCTGAGCAGTTATTAGCCACATTGGATCATCAAACAATAATCTCTGAAGTTCGGAATACATTGCCGCTCTTTTATCTACGTCTAATTCGATAGAAGCGCCGTCAATTAACTCAGCAATTTTCTCTGGATTACGATAGCCATTGGCAAAACCGTGCACTTCGCCCCACTCACCGTCGGGATGCTGATAAGCGCTCATATATGGATGTGGGTCGGCAAATGGATCTGCGTTTTTAACCCACATTGCATATTCAATTGGATTTTGAGCATGCGCTTCATCAAAAACAGCCTCTGCAACCGCAAGAACATTGATTCTAAAATTCGGGTTCATACCCTCCATAGAGTCTTTAAGAACCAGCGCTGCATCTGCAAACAAGTTAGATTCCTCAGTTATCACAGAAACAGAAAAACCCTTATCCCAGTAACCGGCTTCTCTGAACAATGCTTCGGCTTTGGCTTTGTCTTGAGCACCATAAACTGGGGCATCCGCATCATGTCCAAAAATACCGATTGGCAAATAATGCGGATTGAATTGTCCAAACCCAGCTAAAGGACCGTATAAAAACGCATCATAATCAAATGCGTAGTTAAAAGCCTGACGAATTCTAGGGTCATGAAAAAAATCAGTTGGAATGGTATCTTCTTTCGGAAGTGAACCCTCAGGAATGTTCAAATTAAAGCCAACATGAATAGGCTCAAGCAACAAGCCACCAGTATGGAGTGTTACCCCATCAGCCCCTTCGATATCTGCAACAAATGAAGGATCGGTTTCTATCGTATCATAATTTCCAGCACGAAGACCTAGAACACGAACATCAGGCTCGGCGCCGATTTCGATCCGCGCTGCTAGCTTTGCATTTTCTCCCCAATAGTTTTCATTTATATCGAGAAGAATATTTTCTCCACGATTCCATGCCTTTAATTTATAAGGACCTGTTCCAGCAACATTTTGTGCCATGTATTCGTTTGGCTCTCCAGCAACCACACCGCCATTAGCCATTACTGCATCTTGACTAACAATTGATGCTGCCATTGAGACAACTGTGCTGTTCAAAAAGCTAGCACTCGGTCCAGACAAAGTTACCTGGAAAGTATAATCATCAATAACTTTTGTGTCGGTAACAATGTCGGCAATAACTCCTGCCTGACCTTCAGGCAAGTCCATTTCAACGATTCTATCCCAAGAAAACTTAACGTCGTCAGCTGTTAAATCTGTTCCATCATGAAACACAACGCCTTCTCTGATTTTAAAGGTATAAGTCATCCCATCTTCGCTGATCATTCCGTTCGCAATAGTTGGAACTGTTGACGCAAGGCCAGGAATCAACTGTGGACCAGAAGGGCCAAACTCTAAAAGTCTATCATAAACCTGCAAAATAACAGTTTCCCCACCTTCACCTGCTTCAACTTGAGCTGGGTCTAGTGTAGTTGCTTCATCATCTGCAGCATGGACCAAAATACCAGGATTCTTAACTGCCTGAGCCTGCGCTCCAACAGATAGGAAAATACCCAATAAAATGGTTTGAGTAATAATTAATAATTTTTGCATACTTCTCCCCTTTATTAATATTTTTAAAACGATTATCCAGTTAGGGTAAAGTCAGAATTAAAATGGTGCAAGTTTTATCGATTATATTTTTTTTTAATTTACGAAACGTAAACACATTGCATTATTTACCACTTGTCTATAATTTTTTTATTAATCTCAGAGATTTAAAAACCAGATGCATGCCTCTCAAACGTTATCAATTAGTATTGGGATAATGGCGGTGATAATGTTTGCTGGAACATTCCCAGCAACCAAATTGGCTCTTGATTTATATCCTCCCATACTTGCAACATGCTTACGCGCATCAAGCGCTAGCATATTTGCTCTAATTTTTATCATAACCACTTTTTTCTTCAATGAACAAAAAAGAAAGATTTTAATGGAATCAGAAGAGCCAGAAATAAATCATTCTCCAATTATAATTACCAACATTCCTTCAATAGCTCAAATGCGCGATTTATTATTTGTTGGCATGATGCTTGTTTTTGGTTTTCCTGGAGCCGTTGCTTTTGCGCTTGCTAATGTATCAAGCTCATATAGCGCTGTAGTTTTGGCTATGTTGCCATTATTTTTATCTGCAGCCGGAGTTTTAATTGCTAAAGAGCGCCCACCCATTTTGTTTTGGGCATGCTCAATCGTAGCGGCATTCTTAGTAACAAGCTTTATGCTTAAATCACACTTTTCTCAGACTTACAGCCTAACAAATACCTCCCAAAATATAATGCTTGGCAATTTTTGGCTTTTCATAGCTTGTTTTTGCGCTGCGGTAGGATATACAAAAAGTGCTGCACTCAACAAACATATGTCTGGATTCACTGTAATATCATGGGGATTATGCTTGACTGCGCCAGTTTCCATTTTATTTACTTTTTTTCTCTGGCCAAGCAATCTTGCTATCAGCGATGCTATCCAACATGGAAGATCATTTTGGGGAGTGATTTATTTAGGGCTTTTTTCGATGTTTATAGGCAATTGTTTGTGGAGCATTGCTCTATCCAGGGGCGGCATCGCAACAATTGGTCAATTACAATTTCTTCAACCATTCATTACATTATTTATATCATTCTGGTTATTAAATGAATTAATAACATTTGAGATGGTCATCTTCGCGGCGAGTGTGACAATGGCGGTTGTAGTGGGTCAGCGCGAAAGGTTTAAAGCACATTTGACATGATTTTTTTAAAACAACCCGTTCTTATTAAAAGACAAACACCAATTCATAAATAATATCCATCATAAAATTCT
>JAACDT010000078.1 GCA_009936885.1 Alphaproteobacteria bacterium | reverse complement strand
GAAAGATGCGCATATATCGTCATTGATGATGACGATTTAAAAGACGATAACAGACTAAATGATTATCTTTTTACCAGCCCTGATTGCAGCACAGACTATTTGGTAATGATGGGAGCAGGCATGCTTTTTAATCATGGAACCCCTGGTAATTGCGAATGGGAGATTGATCAAAACGATAATCGGTTTGTGGTTTTCAAGGCCATGAGCAACATAAAAGTAGGCAGTGAAATATTACATGATTATGGCGAGGAATATTGGCAAACGCGTGATGTAGACGCTGTTTAAAAAAAACAGCTCTGGTTTCTGTCCTAAATTCCACCCGCAAGTTTTTTCCATCTGGTTACCATTCAGATAAATTAAATGGCCCTATTAGGCTTGCAGGAGTCCCTCTTACAAATACAATTGTTACAACCCCAATTTCAATTCCAAACTTACTAACCGTTGCTTTGTTGATGGCGATATAATCGTCCATCTGATAAATCCAATCACTAAATTTCACGCGAAGATTATTCTGAGAAATGTTTAGATCTACATCATACTGCCAGAAAAATGCACTCCCTGAAGCACCCCCTTCTGCGGTACCGATAACATCGTCTGCACTTCCCCTATAATATTCAATGCCATCATCCAAGACATCTTTGCTAATAGTCCATATTCGTTGCTGCTGCTCGCCATCCTCATATAGAAAATCTTCTGTTAATATTATTTTACTAATGCTTTTGCCTGCTATTTCTTCCTGTGTTTTCTGACCTGAAATATTGACCTTGAACCGGCGTTGTAGGGTGCCAAACCTATCTTCGAAAATACCGTAGGCAAGACTATCACCTTCAAAAAAATCTATTAACGAGAATTCAGGCTGGGTCTTGTCAAAATCTGTTAATTTTTGCTGTGAGCAAGCTGAAAGAAAACTTACAAAAAAAATAAGTGACAGAAAAGAAAAACAGGCTGATAGTCGTCTCATGATATCCTCAAATATACTTTAAACCTATTGTACGAAGCAAATCTGCACTTCGGATTTCAAGAGAACTAATTTCAGATGCCGGAACGCAGCGCTGCACAAATACCCACTGCTGAATTATTAAAGCTAGAATGGCGATTTTTGACCTACGGAGCCTTGATGTCATTCTGGTCTTCGATTGGTCAGACATTCTTTATTTCATTATTCTCGCTTGAAATCCGAACTGAATTATCTTTAAGTCATGGTGAATTTGGCGGTTATTATGCGATTGCTACGATGGTTAGCGCGGTAACATTATTCTGGCTCGGCAAATTAGCAGATAAATTAACTGTTTTTCGATTAAGCCTTATCACAATAATTGCGCTGGCCATTTCGGCCCTGTTTTTCTCTTTCATATCAGGCATTCTGACGCTTATTGGCGGTATTTATTTGCTTCGATTATTGGGGCAAGGAATGATGACACATGTCTATAGCGTGGCCATAGCCAGACGTTACAAGGGCGCTAGAGGACGCGCATTAGCCATTACCGGAATAGGAATAAACATAGCCGAATCTATTGGTCCCCCCATAATTGTTTTGATGATAGCAGGGATAGGCTGGCGGCAAGTTTGGCTTATTATTGTTGTTATATTCCTTCTTTCTATAACTCCGTTTTTGTCACGTCTGACACAAAAAACCACTTTTCAAGAAAAGAGCCTTAGCGGGTCTAATAATACCCCAAAAGCTCCCCAAAATATTAGTAATGCAATCAAGGAATTTAAACGTAAAGATTTGCTAAAAAATGCAGAATTTTGGGTAGTTATACTGCCCCTAATTGCGGCGCCGTCATTTACGATAACAGGCATATTATTTCATCAGATTTTCCTTGCAGATGCGAAATTAGTGACTCTATTTCATTGGTCTAAATATTATGCTTTTTATGCATTAACTGCAATTATCGGGGCATTTTTATCAGGCTTTTTGATAGATTGGGTATCTGCTCGAAAATCGAGTTTTATCGGGCATTCTGCATTGCTAATAGGATTAATATGCCTTTGGATTGGTCACGCAAGCTTAGCACTCATTCTGTTCTTTTCATTTTTTGGGCTTGCATCAGGCATGATAACCAGTAACACCAATGCATTACTTGCGGAAAAATATGGAACAAAATGGCTTGGTGAAATAAGAGCCGCAACACAGCCAGTCACAGTCGCATCAAGCGCTATTTCGCCTATTTTACTTGGCGTGATGATTGATAAAGGGTTTGGATTAACAGGGCTAATGCTGGTACTTATAATTATCAGTGCATACCCCGTTATAGCCGCTATTGTGAATTTTAATGTATTGGCACATGAATAATAATATTAAGATAAATCTACTTTATTGATTATATTCACATAAGGTTAGAAAAATGATAAGAACGCCTAACGCAAAATCGATATTTGAACCTATTTACTCATGTCAATAATTCTCCATTCTTATAAACATGACCGAGGTGCGCTTGAGGTATCAGGAGACGAAACTGATACATTTCTGAATGATATTTTAACTGCAGAATTAGGGTTGCTACCTGCTGGGAAAATGCAGATGTCGTGTCTTCTTTCTCCACAAGGGCGCATTCTTCACGACATGCTTATCTATCGGGTACGTTCTGATTGTTATTGGATTGAAGTAGCCAGCACTCAAATTATCGACCTGAAAAAACGTATTGCGATGTATCGGCTCCGCAAGGCAATCACTATTGATATAATAGAAAACTGGCATTCTGCTCACCTTTATCATCAAGATGGCAGTGCCTTCTTAGCAACACAAATAACTCAGATCAAAGATGATTTGAATGACAATCATTTGGTATTTGAAGATTCCAGACGGCCTGAACTTGGATTACATATTATCGGCAAAGAGACTAATATAAATGTACAAAACCAGAGTTGGAAAAAGGTTAATTTAGCAAGGTGGGAGTCACTTCGTATCGCTAATATGGTTCCATCCGGCGAGATTGACTTAACCCCTAACCGCACTCTTATGCTTGAGGCCAGCCTAGATTTATTCCAAGCTGTAGACTTCCAGAAAGGCTGTTATATCGGACAGGAAGTAACGGCAAGAACAAAATATCGTGGGCTGGTTAAAAAGATGCTTGTTCCAGTTTCTTCCGCAGCACCGCTTCATAAAGACACACCTATCTTTCAGGATGATAGAGAGGTTGGCTTGTGTCATAGTTCTGTTACGTTAGACGATGGACGCTATTTAGCACTAGCAATGCTGAGATTAGATGCGCTCAAAACCAATATTAGTAACCAGATTGAATTTGTCTCAAACACGCAACCCGTTAAATTAGAGCTACCTAGCTGGTATGAGAGTGATGTTTTTGACGATACGTCCTCATAAAAACGCTAATATGCTGTTACGCAGTCCAGCCGCTATCAATATAATAGATCGAGGCTGTGATATTTAAGCCAACTTCTTTTTTTGGCAAAATGTTCTGCAAAGTACATACCGAATTCCCAGAATCGCGCCAATGATAAAAATTGGCATCTGTTTTTCCTTTAAGGCCTCTGCTATAATAGGATGCGTAATATTAGAATATATCTTGTTTATCTATTTATAAATAACCGCTTTGCGCTTAAAAAAAGCTATGCGATGTGGTAGCTATAAAACAGAAACTTTAAAAAAATAGTAATCATCTCTATATAAGTCTGAGAATACGCTATTT
>JAACDT010000329.1 GCA_009936885.1 Alphaproteobacteria bacterium | reverse complement strand
CGAGTGTTGCTGTTACACGTTAAAAAATATCTCAGGAAACAAAATTTCAGAGTTTTTAATGTTAATTGTTAACGAATATATTGAACATGCTTAAAAGAACCTCTGGACTATTTACTAAATGACTAGTTTGTTAATAGGTGTTGGGATTAGTTAAAGATTGGAACGGGTATAAAAATATGATTATTGGTGCTCCAAAAGAACTGCAAGCTGGTGAAAAACGCGTCGCAATGACGCCTGATAGCGCTGGTCAATTACAAAAATTAGGATTTGAATGTGTCCTTGAGGCAGGTGCCGGCATAGAGGCTGGTTTCTCGGATCACACCTATAAGGCCGCAGGTGTAAAAATTGTTAAAACAGCGGCAAGCCTTTGGAAACAATCTGACATTATTATAAAAGTGCAAGCCGTTAGCCAAGCAGAAGAAGCCCATCTAAGAGCAGGCAAAACAGTCGTCAGTTTTTTCTGGCCTGCTCAAAATAAAGAATTATTAGACAGTGTTGTATCATCTGGTAGTAATCAGATTGCGATGGATATGGTGCCTCGAATTAGCCGCGCACAAAAAATGGATGCGCTTTCTTCAATGGCAAATATCGCTGGTTACCGAGCTGTTATAGAAGCTGGCAACCATTTTGGGCGATTTTTTACAGGGCAGATTACAGCTGCCGGTAAAGTGCCCCCTGCGAAGGTTCTTGTTATAGGTGCCGGCGTTGCTGGCCTTGCTGCCATTGGAACGGCACAGTCCCTTGGTGCAATTGTGCGCTCCTTTGATGTGCGTCCTGAAGTTGCTGAACAAATCGAATCCATGGGCGCTGAATTTTTAATGCTTGAATTTGATGAAGATGGTTCAGGTGAAGGTGGATACGCAAAGCCGGCCTCGCCAGAATTTATCGAAAAAGAAATGGCCTTATTTCGCGAACAAGCCCCTGAGATTGATATTGTAATAACAACGGCACTCATTCCAGGAAGACCAGCGCCCAAATTATGGCCTGCTGAAGTGGTCGGATTGATGAAGTCTGGTTCAGTGGTCGTTGACCTTGCAGCTGAGCAAGGCGGTAATTGTGACCTGACCAAACCAAATAAAGTGATAAAGACAGAAAATGGTGTCACCATAATTGGATATACAGATTTTCCTAGTCGAATGTCTGCTCAAAGCTCTACGTTATATGCAACCAATATTCGCCATATGCTGGATGATTTAACACCTGAAAATGACGGAAATATTTTTATTAATCTTGAAGATGATGTTATCCGCGGCGCGTTAGTTAGCCATAATGGTGAGTTAATGTTCCCGCCCCCAGCGCCAAAAGTTGCTGCTATTGGCAAGCAGACTGCAACCCCAGCTCCCGTTGAGCTAACCGCTGCAGAAAAAGCAGCGTTTGAGCAAGCAGCTATTAGAAAGTCAGGGCAGCAACAAATTGGGCTTCTCGTTTTTGGCGGATTATTTATGCTCCTAATAGGCAGCTTTGCTCCTGCTAGCTTTATGCAACATTTCATTGTTTTTGCGCTGTCTTGTTTTGTGGGCTTTCAGGTAATTTGGAATGTCAGTCATGCCTTGCATACCCCATTAATGGCTGTAACTAACGCGATTTCAGGCATCATTATTCTGGGAGCATTGTTACAAATCGGCTCTAGTAGTTTTATCGTCACTTTACTTGCAAGTATTTCAGTTCTAATTGCTACTATCAATATTGTCGGTGGATTTATGGTAACAAGACGAATGCTTGCTATGTTCCAAAAAAGTTAAAAGGTTCAACCTATGCTTAGTTCTAATATTGTAACTGCCATCTATATAGCCGCTAGTGTGTTATTCATATTATCACTTGGTGGCCTGTCAAATCAGGAAAAAGCAAAACGAGCTGTATGGTTTGGTATTGTTGGCATGGCCTTGGCTGTGTTTGGAACAGTATTTGGGCCGCAAATTTCTGGATTCATCTGGATAATTCCAATGATATTAATAGGAAGTATTATTGGTGTGATAGTCGCACAGCGTGTTGAAATGACAGGCATGCCCCAACTCGTAGCCGCGCTTCACACCTTTGTTGGATTAGCGGCTGTTTTTATTGGTATAAACTCACATATTGACCCACCCTCTGGCCTTATCGGAGCAGAGCTCATTATTCATGATGTTGAAGTTTTCGTTGGCGTATTTATTGGCGCTGTTACTGCAACAGGTTCTGTTATTGCCTATGGTAAGTTATCTGGTTCCATAGATGGAAAAGCATTGCTTCTACCGGCAAGAAACTGGTTAAATCTAGCCGCTGTTTTAGCGTGTTTATGGCTTGGCACCTTATTTTTAGACCATGCAGGACCTTGGACTTTATACCTTATGACGGCGATAGCATTTTTATTTGGTGCGCACCTTGTAATGGCAATCGGCGGGGCTGACATGCCGGTTGTTGTATCAATGTTAAATTCCTATTCTGGATGGGCTGCTGCTGCGACTGGATTCCTTCTTGGTAATGATTTGCTGATTGTAACAGGCGCATTGGTAGGCGCATCAGGCGCTATTTTGTCTTACATCATGTGCAAAGCGATGAATCGTAGTTTTATCTCTGTGATTTTGGGTGGCTGGGGTACTAGTACAGGTGTCGCTCAAGAAGTTGAAGGTGAGATGATAGCAACCGATGTATCCAGTGTTGCAAGCGATCTGATGGATGCACAAAGCATTATTATCGTGCCTGGGTACGGAATGGCCGTTGCACAAGCACAAGGCGCTGTCTCAGAGATTACACGACGTCTGCGAGATAAAGGTAAAAATGTTCGCTTTGCCATTCACCCGGTTGCAGGCAGATTACCAGGCCATATGAATGTGTTACTCGCAGAAGCCAAAGTGCCTTACGATATTGTTCTGGAAATGGACGAGATTAATAATGATTTTTCAGATACAGATATGGTTATAATTCTTGGCGCAAATGATATTGTTAATCCAGCCGCACAAGATGATCCCAATAGTCCGATTGCTGGCATGCCTGTGTTAGAGGTATGGAAAGCAGGACAGGTTATTATATCCAAGCGAGGACAAGGACGCGGTTATTCAGGTATTGAAAATCCTCTTTTCTTCAAAGATAATTCTCACATGCTATATGGCGATGCAAAAGCATCTCTTGACCAGCTTCTTGCGCAAATAACGTCATAATAACCTCAGATTAGCGATTTTTTATTCCGCTATACTCCGAGAAGAGTCTCAGGAAGACCTACCTGTCTTATAGCATTCTTTTGGCGTGCTTGTAGTGCCTCTAAAGTGAAATCATCTATCATGCCATGAAAGAGTTGATGCCAATTCACCTCTGCTTTTAGATGCATAAAAACAGACCCAAGACCAACCGCAGCTCTATCCATTAAAACAAATTCACGTGGCGGTTTGATGCCGCCTATTCGTTTTAACTCCTCATGAACCTTACCCGCAAGCTCGCGCCCATAATTGCCGCCTCTCAACTCCTGAATTGGCCTAATCCGATCTTCTAATAATGGGCCATAAATAAAGCCTGCCCATATATTAAGAATCTCAATAGCCTCTTTATCAAGACCGTCAAATCCCCATTGTGAATAAGCATGCACCGCAAGTTCATTATCCCCATCTCTTAGTGCTCTATATAAATCTATAACGCCGCCTACAAATTCTGGCCTAAACACGCGAATAGAGCCAAAATCCATTAGATTTATCTTTAAATTTTCGCCTATGGAATAATTTCCCAAATGCGGATCTCCATGAATAACACCATAATAATAAAAAGGAACATACCAAGTGCGAAACATATTAACCGCAACTTTATTTCTATCTTCTTGTGATGGCTCTGCTTCAAGATATTTCATTAGCTTTTGACCCTCAACCCAGCGCATGGTCAAAATTCGAGAAGTTGATAGCTCTTTAATTGGTTCTGGAAGCACAACCTCATTTTCACCTGCAAGCATCAAACGATATAGCTGCATATTCAAGGCTTCCCTATTATAATCTAGCTCCTCTCGCAATCTATCTGATAATTCTGAATGGATATCTTTGGTTGATATGGCAGAATCAATACGCTCATATAAGGAAAAAACAAGTTTCAGCTGGTTCAAATCTGCGTTAATTGCAGAATCCATATCTGGGTATTGCAGTTTTACAGCTACTTTTTCATTGTTGTACCTTGCTTGATGTACCTGCCCTAATGAAGCTGCCGAACAGGCTTTTTTATCAAAGCTGTCAAATTTATCCTCCCACCCGTCTCCTAGCTCGGAGCGCATGCGTCTTTTAACAAACAACCAACCCATGGACGGTGCATCTGCTTGCAAGGCTGCTAGTTCTTCTGCATATTCTTTTGGAAGTGCATCCGGGATAGTTGATAAAATCTGG
>JAACDT010000328.1 GCA_009936885.1 Alphaproteobacteria bacterium | reverse complement strand
GGTGTGATGCATTTGAGGCTAGAAATGATATGTTCTTTTTATTAAAATAATGCAAGAACTCGGCTAACTCCGACTGCTCATCTCTGTCAAACCCTATCTTATCATAATTGGTAAAATTTGATGTAGGGGATATCGGTTGATAGGGAGGGTCAAGATAAACAAAATCATCTTGTTTAACCTGCGATAACACTTCCCTGGAATGAAACTGCGTTATTTTTGAATTTTGCAACATTTCATGACATGTCTTTAGCCTAGCACTATTTGCTATTTCCGGATTTTTATATCTGCCAAATGGTACATTAAAATGACCTTTGGAATTCACTCTATAAAGACCATTAAACCCTGTTCTGTTTAAAAAAATAAACCTTGCAGCGCGGTCTATAGGATCTAGTATTAAAAGGCCCCCTTCTTGCCTATCAAGCTTACGAATTTCATAATAAAAGTCTTTATCATAATAGTAATTTGATAGTCTCTTGATAAGCTCATCCAACTCATCGCGGACTACGCAAAAGCAGTTAACAAGTTCTTCATTAATATCATTTAACCAGCTCTTCTTAGGAGCTAAGTTAAAGAAAACAGCAGCAGCGCCCATAAAAGGCTCAATATATCGCCCCTTAATTATAGGAATACGAGGGCAAATTTCTGGCAATAACTGGCGTTTTCCACCTGCCCATTTTAAAAATGGACTAACTGATTGTTTCAAGGTTTTCATATCGATGACTTTTATTTTAAAGTAACATAAGCGCAATCACAAAATTTTAATTTATCTTATAACACTAAAATTTTTTTAATTATTTTAGATGTCGTTGATATATATTCTGAAATTACTGATACGTTAAAAGATAATAAACAAGTCATCCACTATTTATGCTGCCTCTCTCTCACATACAGGAATGGATTTAATCTATGACACGAAATCAGGCACACTTACTGCTAATAATAGTAACTATTTTATGGGGATTTACGTTTGTCGCTCAGAAAACAGGCATGGAAACACTTGGACCGATGAGTTTTACAGCAGCGCGATACCTAATTGGGTCAATAGGAATACTTCCCATTGCTTTTTTAGAACTAAGAAAAAATTCTATCGTCAAATTATTACAAGTAGAAAAGCTCCTAATGGTTAAAGCTATTGGCCTTGGTTTCTTTATGTTTTGTGGTATTTCTCTTCAGCAAATAGCGTTACAATATACTAATATAGCAAATGCTGCGTTTCTTACTGCTTTATATGTACCTGCTGTTCCTTTTATAAGCTGGATGATTTTGCATAGGCCAATTAAAACAAAAATTTGGATGGCGTTAATAGTATCTCTGTTTGGCTCATGGATGTTGTCAGGCTCCGGAACAGTACTAAGCAAATGGGGCGACGTGCTCGCGATAATTGGAGCATTTTTTTGGGCTGGTCACATAATCTTAATTAGCCATGTGTCAAAATATATAAATGCTCCTTTTCAACTTTCTTTGATCCAAAGCCTAATTTGTTTTATTTTATCTTTTGGTTTTGCCGTAATAGTGGAGAAGCCATTTTTAACCGATTTTTACCCTGCTATTCCCGAAATCATGTTTGCCGGGTTCTTTGCTGTTACACTTGGATTTTCCTTTCAAATAGTGGGACAACGTTATTCGGACCCGACAGCTTGTGCTTTTATTCTGTCTTTAGAGTCAGTGTTTGGTGCACTTGCAGGATGGATATTGTTATCTCAAATTTTAAATATATCTTCTTTATTTGGTTGTCTTCTAATTTTTCTGGCTGTGATAATTGCAGATATTATCCCAGATAGGTGGATAACAGTTAGAATAGCAAAAGGTAAACATAAATAATGCAAAGCTCAGCACCAATCCAAACCGAACTGATACTTGTTGGAGGCGGACATGCCAATATTCAAGTTTTAAAATCATTTGCGATGCGTCCTGTAGCAGGGCTTAGGGTTAGCCTGATTAGTGATGTTATAAACGCACCTTATTCAGGAATGCTACCTGGATTTGTTGCAGGTGAATATAGTCATGACGAGATGCATATAAATCTAGTTCAACTGGCTAATTTTGCAAATGCCCGTTTTATAAAAACAAATATAACCTCAATTGATACTATAAATCGGCAAATTCACTGTGAGGGACGACCAGAAATAAGCTATGACTTAATATCAGTAAATACTGGCATAACCCCCGATTTTGGAGACATAAAAGGGGCAAGAGAACACTGCATTGCTGTAAAACCGATTTCCCATTTCTTGAGTCAGTTGCCAAAACTGGATGCCGCCGTTACTTC
>JAACDT010000077.1 GCA_009936885.1 Alphaproteobacteria bacterium | reverse complement strand
GCAAGCGCAGTTGTAACAGAAGTCATCACTGTTCTGGATAATGTCTCATTCAACGACTTATTGATGATATCATTTTGTTCCCAGCTTTTGTACCTTCTAAAGTTTTCGCGTATTCTATCAAATACAACAACTGTATCATTTATTGAATATCCAGCAATCGTAAGAATAGCCGCGATTGTGGCAAGGTTAAATTCGAATGAGGTGAGTGAGAAAAATCCGATTGTGGATATAACATCATGGCTTAATGCTAGAATAGCCGCGATGGAATACTGCCATTCAAATCTAAACCATATATATATCATTATCGCTACAAGCGCACTTACGACTGCTAAAATCCCTTTTTGAGTTAACTCAGCACCAATTGTAGGCCCAACAAACTCTGTCCTTCTTACAGTATAACCATCCAAAATCATGGCGTTGACTTCTTTAATAACTTGCACTTGCGCTTGCTCATCCCCTTTTTGTTTCTGAATACGGATAAGCACCTCATCTTCAGCTCCAAACAATTGAATAGACACCTCTCCAAAGGACATCTCTCCAAGCTCAGCGCGCAATCGTTGAACATCAGCGCTGCCTTGCTTTGATTTTGCCTCAATCAATATACCGCCTTGGGAATCAATACCAAGATTCAAACCCTGAGATAAAAAAGAGCCAACAGACAGCGCTATCAATATGGCCGAGAAAACAAAACCGAATTTAAATAGATTCAAAAACGAAAATGAGGAATTATCTGGAATTAATTTTAACCTAAACATCCTTTAAAATATCCTTAAATCACGAGTGTTTTGGGTTTTTTTGCATTTATCCAGAGTACGATAAGAAATCTGGTAAACAAGATAGCGGTGAATAAAGAGGTTATAATGCCTATGCCAAGCGTTATAGAAAAACCACGAACAGGGCCAGAACCAAAAATATACAATAAAATAGAGGCGATGAGCGTTGTTAAATTAGCATCCATAATGGTTGAAATCGCGCGTGAATAACCAGCTTTGATAGCGTCTCTTACGCCCCTACCTCTACGAAGCTCCTCTTTTATTCTCTCAAAAATAAGAACATTGGAATCAACAGCCATTCCCATTGTTAATACAATACCTGCAATACCTGGTAGTGTCAGCGTTGCTTGAATAAGAGATAAAGCACCCAGAATAAGCATAAGGTTTACCAGCAATCCAGCAGAAGCCATCGCGCCATAGATACCGTAGCTAAGCACAATATAAAAGATAACAAGAATAATACCAACTATTGCTGCTATTTGACCAGCTGCTATAGAATCTGCCCCTAGCCCTGGTCCAATAGACCTTTCTTCTAAAACGGTTAGAGGAGCTGGTAATGCGCCTGCTCTTAAAACAAGGGCAAGGTCGTTGCTTTCCTGAATTGAAAAATCGCCTGTTATTTGACCATTAGCAAATATCTGCGCCCTAATTGTTGGTGCAGAGACAACCTCATTATCAAGTATACTCGCAAATGGGCGTCCGATATTGCTTCCAGTTACAGTTGCAAACTTTTTTGCACCTATCGAATTAAGAGAGAAATTTATGGCTGGACTATTATTTTGGTCAAACCCAGCAGAGGCTGTCTCTAGCATATCTCCGCTTACCATAACCCGTTTTTCAACCACATAAGATTGACCGTCATTACTTGCAGATTCAATTAACACAGAACCAGGTGGCACCCGGCCGCTTGATTTTGCTTCTGCACCGGTAATTCTCATATCTACGAGCTGAAATGTCAGACGAGCTGTTCTACCAAGAAGCGCTTTTACACGCTCAGGATCATCGATACCTGGCACCTGAACAAGTATTCTGTCGACACCCTGTCTTTGAATTACTGGCTCTTTAGTACCGTCAGGGTCTAATCTTCGGCGGATAATTTCAATAGCCTGTTCTACAGTTCGCGATGGAAGCTCTAAAAATCCGCTATCACTAAAAGCAATCGTTGTGGTGCCAGCTTGTGTTCCTACAAAAAAATCATCATCAAATTCAGATAATATGGTATCGCGTATTGCTGAATCACGCTCATCACGAAGCGAAAAGCTAACCGAATTCTCATCAGATGTAAGAGACTTAAACCTGACTTTCTCTTCTCTGAATGAAATTCGTATACCCTCTGCAATGTCGCTTAATCGCTCTGTTAAAACAGCATTAATATCTGTGCGAAGCAACAGATGTGAGCCACCGCGCAAGTCCAAACCTAGATTTACTGATTTTCCCGGAAAAAATGGAACAGAAACCACATTGGGCAATGCCGCAAGTAAACCTACTAAACATACGATTAGAATAACCAAGCGTTTCCAAGCTTCAAATTGTAACATCTGCGCCCCTCAAATTAAAATTAGATGTTTTTTAAAACAACTATTCATATTTTAGGATTTTTTTGCCTTAGGAGCAGCTTTCTTGGCAGGTGCTTTTTGTGGCAATGTGATTGTTGTATCGTTATCAAGAATCGACGTAACGTTAGCACGAAGTAGATTTACATAAACGCCTGTTGCAATTTCAACTTCAATCGTTTCCTTTTCAGCAACTGCTTTTGAGACGATGCCTGTAATACCGCGAGAAATGATAACTTTATCACCACGAGATGGCCTGGCAACCATCTCTTTATGTTGTTTTGCACGTTTTTGCTGTGGTCTTATAAGCATCAGATAAAACACACCGAAAATAAGAACAAAGGGTAGTAATTGCGATGCAATCATTGACGGGCCGGCGGATTGTGCAAATGCAGGACTAATAAACATGAAAACCTCTCAAAGAAATTTTAATTATGTGCCTAGCTTATGCTTAAATTAGGCATCTGATTGCGGAATAATAAACAACCTTAACTCAGACGTCTACTCAGAAACATGCTTTTTTCATTTTGCAATAGCAATATATATCCTGATAGAATGTGTTTATTCAAACCTGTTTTTAAATTAGATGTTTATATGACAAATAAAAATGAACTAGAACTGCTTGCGCGAATGGCTGAAGCTCTTGAGAGAATAGCACCATCTTATCAATTTCCAGATAATTTAGAGGATGCCCAAGGCTATATTTGGGAGGCGCAATTACGAAAACTTCAAAAAATAGAAGAAATTGAGCGTTTGCCCTTATCGTGTCTTGAGGGCATTGAGCAACAAAAACAACAATTACTTGAGAATAGTCGTGCATTTGCCAAAGGTTTAAGAGCTAATAATGCATTGCTATGGGGGGCAAGAGGTACTGGCAAATCATCTCTTTTAAAAGCAGTGCATGGTGCGCTTTTATCAGAAGGATTGGATTGTGCGATTGTTGAAGTTCAACGTGAAGACATTCAAGACTTGCCCTACATTATGCAAGTGCTCAAGCAAAGCACTCGCAGATTTATTTTGTTTTGCGATGATTTGGCCTTTGAAGAGGCAGACTCCAGTTATAAATCGCTTAAGGCTGTTTTGGAAGGGGGGCTATCTGGAAGACCTGATAATATTGTATTTTATGCCACCTCAAACCGAAGACATCTAATGCCTCGTCAAATGATTGATAATGAGCGTGGTTCAGCAATTAATCCCTCGGAGGCTATAGAGGAAAAAATATCTCTGTCTGATAGATTTGGATTATGGATTGGATTTCATTCTGTTGATCAGGAAACCTATCTTACTATGATAGAGACCTATGTGGCTTTTTATAAGCTGCCTGTCGAGCTTAAACAAGTTAAAAGTGAGGCTTTAACATGGTGCATCGGGCGCGGACATCGCTCTGGTCGAACCGCATATCAATTTATCATACATCTGGCTGGCAAGCTTGGCATCACGCTAAAGCCAAATGCCGACTAAAAAATCTGTTTATGATTTAATCACAGTTGAGGGATCAATCGGTGTTCTATTTTGTCTAATTTCAAAATGAAGGGTTGGCGCCTCAACCCTTCCAGTTTGTCCAACCTTACCAATTACCTGACCAGAGCTCAGAATATCACCTTCTTGTACCAAAACCTCAGAGAGATGTGCATAAGCTGAAATCACACCTCCATCATGTTTTACCAGAATAAGCGTTCCAAAAGATTTCAGTCCTGTGCCTATATAAGCAACCGTGCCAGGCGCGGTTGTTTTTACATCTGTTCCTAGATCTGCAGCAATATCCACGCCGTCATTATGAATGCCTCGTTCTGCAGGCCCAAATCGATTAATGACCTGTCCTGATAACGGCCAGTTGAATGCATCCCCAGCACCTAGCTTTGGTGCTACAAAGAATTTTTTAACAGGTGCTACAGCTAATACAGGTTCCGCCTGCGGAACAGAAGAAGCGCCTGCTTGTGACTCTATTGCAAAAACCTCATCATCTGGGGTTTGCCTTAAAAACACCGAAAAGTCTTTTGCTTCTGGTAGTTGAAGTATTTGACCAGATTGTAATTCGTAAGGCTCTTCAAGAGCATTTAGCTGGGCTATATCAAATTGATTTACAGAATATTGTTTTGCGATAGAAAACAAACTATCGCCAAGACGAACACTATGGGTATTTCTTGGCACAAGTTTTAGCACCTGACCTGAAATTAATTCAAAGGGAGCTCCTAGTTTGTTTTCAGAGATAATTTTAAATGGGGTTACATCATACCGATTAGCTAAACCAAATAAAGTATCGCCCTCTTTAATGGTTATAAAGCCAGAAGATGGCACAGGCAATTTTTGAAATCGTTGCTGCTGATTTATAACCGTTGCAGGGGAGGATTTAGCTTTACTGGTAAAAGGAACCGAAACAGTGCCTATTACTGGTAATTCTCTTTCTGCTGGCAGATTACTACAGCCAGAAAGCCCAACTAAGATACTAAAAGATACGCCAATTATAAATGGAGTATTGAAGAGCAATTTAAGCATTTTCAATTCCTGGAATCATAGGGACAAACCGGACAGAAATAAGTTGATCTGTATGAATAACATCACCCTTTTTTATAAGTTTGGTCAAGAATTCTTTGCCCGGCGGGCCTATTGGCGCTATTAAAACACCATCTGGTTTTAAATTTCTAATTAAGGCATCAGGCACCTTATCAACCTGACAGGTGATTATTATCCGATCAAAAGGCGCTGCCTCT
>JAACDT010000076.1 GCA_009936885.1 Alphaproteobacteria bacterium | reverse complement strand
TATACACCGTTTCCGCTGATAATGTGAACAATCAAATTTTATAACAGCATAAAGCGTAAGTAATATAGGAACGGTACATGCATTTCCTAAACCCTACATACAAGCATAAGTATCAGCGAGTGAGATCCAGAAAAATATCTTCAAGGTCAGGTTGATAGGTACTGACATCCATTATCTGAATGCCAGCATTGCCTATTTGCTTCAAGATATCACCAGAGCTGGTTTCTTCTGGATTAAATCTAATTGTAAATCCGTTAGAAGTCATAATTGGATTTAAGGATTGTATCTCATCTGGAAGCGCTTGGTTTTGCTGACTTTCTGGTATGGTAACACTTAAATCCTTTCGCCCTGAGGATTTTAGCAAATCAGATTTGGTTTTACTCACCATAACCTTGCCATGATTTAAAATGGCAACATGGTCACATAGCTCTTCTGCTTCTTCAAGGTAATGGGTGGTAAGAACGATTGTAACACCCGCATCATTTAGGCTTCGCACATTATCCCATAGTTTCTGGCGTAATGCCACGTCAACACCAGCGGTAGGTTCATCCAAGATAAGCACTGGCGGTGAATGCACCATCGCTTTTGCAACCAGCATTCGCCGTTTCATTCCGCCGGAAAGTGTTCGTGCGTATGCATGACTTTGTTCTGTAAGCCCTACCATCTCAAGAATTTCTTTTGTGAGCCGCTCCTTGCGGGGAATATTATACATTCCAGCAGTGAATTCTAGAGATTCATGTGGTGTTAGGAATACATCGATATTTAATTCTTGCGGTACAATGCCAATATTAGCTCTGCATTGTCTGGGGTTAATGTCTAAATCCTCTCCCCATACAGTCACACGTCCCGTTGACTTAATAACAGTTCCGGCAAGTATATTTATCAAGGTTGATTTACCCGCACCATTTGGGCCAAGAAGTCCAAAAATACATCCAGCAGGTATAGCAAGATTAATATCCTTCAGTGCATTTTTTGGCTTTGACAATCCTTGCGCTTTATAGGTTTTTGACAAACCATCTAGCCGAATTGCTATATTATCTTCAGGACTGTTCAGAAATGATCTTGGACTGGATTTCATTGCCAAACACTTTCTTGGATGATTATCGTAACAGGCATATCTATTTCAGGATTGTTTTTAAAAAAGTAAGGAAGCATCAAAAATAGGTCTTGGTATCGTTAAAATATCGATATTCTTGATCTGCCTTAAATTTGAATCAAATGCCAGATGTTTCTTTTATATTTGTGATAAACTGATTATTATGTGAGTTATGACAGAAAAATAATATCAAAATGATGATGATATATAACTGGCTTTGGGCTTGAATTTTATTCATCAAATTATGAAGCAAGGAAGTGTTGATGTTAAAACCAGAAAAAAAAACAGGAGAACAAGGCCATAGTCACTCAAGCAAGCGTGTTTCCTGTAACGGTGGGGGCGGCGCATTAGGTCATCCTCTAATCTGGTTAACCTACGGACAGGATGGGAACGCTACCTGTCCATATTGTTCCAAAAAATTTGACTCTCAACAATCAGAATGAAACACGCGCAGCAATCTGACAGACTGGTATTGGTTGATGGTTCTGGATATATATTCCGAGCTTATCATGCATTGCCACCAATGTACCGAGCCGATAGCACGCCCGTAAATGCCGTATTCGGCTTTACAAAAATGCTAATAAAATTAGTGACCGATCTTCAGCCCCAATCAATAGCGGTTATTTTCGATGCTGGCAGAAAAACCTTTCGGAACGAGATTTATTCTGAATATAAAGCCAATAGAGGGGAGCCTCCAGAAGAGCTCATACCGCAGTTTGATTTGGTAAGGCAGGCAACAGGAGCGCTTAATTTACCTATGTTTGAGATGGTAGGGTATGAGGCAGATGACGTTATAGCAACATTTGCAAAACAGGCTTTTATTAAGGGTCAAGATTGTCTTATCGTATCTTCTGATAAAGATTTAATGCAGCTAGTAAATAAGCATGTGAAATTATTAGATCCAATAAAAAATACAGTCATTGGCGATGAAGAAGTTCAGCAAAAATTTGGTGTTTTTCCAGATAGGGTTGTTGATGTGCAGGCTTTGGCAGGGGATAGCTCTGATAACGTTCCTGGTGTGCCAGGTATTGGGATTAAATCAGCGGCAGAGTTAATCAATCAGTTTGGAGATCTTGAGGCGTTACTCGCGCAGGCAGAGACGATTAAACAACCCAAAAGGCGCGAGAATCTTGTGCAATTTGCGGATCAAGCTCGCCTTTCTCAGCAATTGGTGCTGCTTCGTGATGATGTTCCTGTGGATATGCAGATTAGTGAGCTTATTCTGCCAGTATTGGATCGTAAGAAACTACACTCTTTTCTGGTGGAGCAGGGATTTAAAAGTCTGGCAGTCTCTCTTGGTTATGCAGAACAAACAAGAGAGAGTCCGTTTATAGACCCAACAAGCACACATAATGAAAACGTACAAAAAGATGAGAATAAATCGAGTATTGAGCCTGTCAATTCAGATCCTCAAATGCCATATGTTGATGAGGTGTCCTATCAGCTTATTACGGATTTGCAGCAGCTTGATAGCTGGTGTGAGATGGCGCGCGACCAAGGTAAGATAGCGATTGATACAGAAACAACCTCTCTTAATGCGGCGTCGGCTGATTTGGTTGGAGTCGCACTTGCAATTGCCCCAGGGAAGGCATGCTACATACCGCTGCGACATTCAAATAAAACAGAAACTTCAGAACAGGCAGGTCTTGATTTTGGGGGTTCTTTGAATTCTGGGGATTCTGGCGATTTTAGGGATGGCTCTGATAGTCAGCACAAGCACTATCAGCAAGTTGACTTTGATGAGGCGATGAAACGGTTGAAGCCCTTGCTTGAAGATCCCGCAATTTTGAAAATTGGTCACAATTTGAAATATGACGCGCATATTTTGCAACAAGAGCGCAATGGAAACATTAGGCTATCTCCGCTGGATGACACTATGTGTTTATCTTATGTGTTAGATGCTGGAAGAGTAGAGCGCCACGGGCTAGATTTTCTAGCTATGCATTGGCTCTCGCATCAGACAATTAAATATCAAGATGTGTGCGGCAAGGGCACTAAGCAAATTTCATTTGCGCAAGTAACGCCAGAAAATGCGAAGGACTATGCGGCAGAAGATGCAGATATCACATTGCGTCTGTGGATGATGTTAAAGCCAAGGCTTGCCAAAGAGGGAATAACAATAGTTTATGAGCGGCTTGAGCGCGCACTCATTCACGTTTTATCCTCGATGGAACAAAATGGAATTGTAGTTGATGCTTCCATTTTAAGGCGCCTATCAAATGATTTTGCGGGTAAAATTGCACTTTTAGAAACAGAAATTCATTCCCTAGCCGACCAAGAATTTAATATTGCCTCTCCCAAGCAACTTGGTGAAATATTGTTTGAGAAACTTGGCTTCGAAGGAGGTAAAAAATCCAAAACAGGGGCGTGGTCTACTGGCGCGGATATACTAGATGAAATGGCTGCTGCAGGTATTATAATCGCACAAAAAGTACTAGATTATCGCCAATTAGCAAAATTAAAATCAACCTATACAGATGCATTGCTTGAGAGTGTAAATTCTCGCACTGGACGGGTTCACACATCCTACTCAATGGTTGGGGCATTAACAGGTCGCCTGTCGTCATCAGATCCAAATTTGCAGAATATTCCTATTCGAACAGAGGAGGGGCGTTCCATTCGAACGGCATTTATTGCAGAGCCTGGGTCTAAGATTATTTCTGCAGATTATTCGCAGATTGAGCTAAGGCTGGTTGCCCATATAGCTAAAGAAAAGACCATGCTGGACGCTTTTCAGAATAATATCGACATTCATGCTCAGACCGCGGCAGAAGTATTTCAGATTCCAATCGATCAACTTGATAGTGAAACAAGAAGGCGGGCTAAGGCTATAAATTTTGGCATAATATATGGCATTTCAGGCTTCGGACTTGCGCGCCAGCTTGGCATATCACAAACAGAAGCAAGAGATTATATAAAAGCTTATTTCGCGCGCTTTCCGGGGATTCGTGATTACATGGAACAAATGAAACAAGTTGCACGAGACAATGGATTTGTTGAAACCCTATTTGGCAGGCGAATTTATATCTCCAACATAAAATCCTCTAATGGCGCTGTGCGGGGTTTTGCCGAGCGTCAGGCCATAAATGCCCCTATTCAAGGTAGTGCAGCAGACATAATCAAAAGAGCAATGATTAAAATGCCTGATACAATCAGCGCGCTGAATTTGAACACAAAAATGCTTTTGCAAGTGCATGATGAATTGATATTTGAAACAGCTGAGAGTGAGATAGATATCGCATTAGAGGCAATTAAAACAACGATGGAAACTGCCCATCAACCTGTTTTATCGCTGGATGTTCCGATTATTGTGGATGGCGGTGCTGCGGATAGCTGGGCGGAAGCGCACTGACCCTATCATGACAGCATAATTGGAATATCTCTGCTTGTTTGCAATAACTGCGCCTTAATGTTGCCTTTTAACTGCCGTGTTTTGGTTATTATTATTTTCTAAATTATAGTAAATATTAGAATAATATTCGTTTCTAAAACAGGGTTAATGGTAAAGGAAAACTAGATGGTCAATAAGATTGCTCTTGTAGATGATGACCAGAATATAATTGCATCTGTCTCAGTTATGCTTGAGCAAGAAGGCTATGAGGTAGATTGTTATTTCGATGGGGAACAGGCACTTTATGGCATTTTAAATAGACCAGTTGATTTGGGCATTTTGGATATAAAAATGCCGCGTATGGATGGGGTAGAACTTCTTCAAAAGCTTCGACATAAAACAGATATGCCTGTTATTTTTCTTACCAGTAAAGATGATGAGCTAGATGAAGCATTAGGGCTAAGTATCGGTGCAGATGATTATATCACGAAACCCTTCTCGCAAAGATTGCTAATAGCTAGAATTAAAGCAGTACTTAGACGCTCCAAATTGCAAGAAGACTCCCAATCCGTCTCAGAAGATACCATAGAATATGGGGATCTTTTGTTAGATCCTGACCGACATTTATGTAGATGGAAACAAAAAGATGTTAAATTGACTGTTACTGAGTTTTTGATGCTTAAGGCTCTTATACTGCGGCCAGGCCATGTTAAAAGCAGAGACCAGTTAATGGATGCAGCTTATGGCGAGTCTATATTTCTCGATGACAGGACGATAGATAGCCATATAAAAAGACTGCGTCGAAAGTTTCGGGTAATTGATCCAACTTTCGATCAGATTGAAACTTTGTATGGCATTGGGTATCGATATAGTAATGATTAGCGCGTCTTGCATAATTTCTTCTATATTATTGGATAGTCTGTTTCCATATAGCTGGAGAAGTTGCTAGTGGGTGATGAACCTTTACTAAAACGTCTAGTAAGCCCTCTTTCTATTCGAATTTTGCTGATAATGCTTCTTCCTCTGGTGCTGTTTTTTATCGGTATACTGGCTGTTGACAGATATAGAATTGTTTTAATCGATGCAGAATTAAGTGCCTTAAAACGCCAAGGGGACACACTTGCACGCTCCCTTGCTCTAGCAGATACCGATACCTACAATAATACAGATAATCCAAGGGGCGCAAATAGAGATCTTGCCCCATCTACTTTGAGGCATGTTCTTCCATTAGTTGGTTATGGCTCTTCCCTAAGGGCAAGGATATATCAGCCCTCTGGCAGAATCATGGCTGACACAGCAAAAAAACAAATGCCAGATTCAGTGGTTCAGATGTCGGTTAGAACACAAGAACCCTTTCTAGGCAGTTTAAAACATAAAATTATTGCCTCTATTTCCAGATTTAGTAATTTTGTAAATGGCGTGGAGAAGCTCCCCGAAATGCCTAATCGCAGGCTCTATTCTGCTAATCAGATACCCGCTTTGAAGAGTGCAATGATGGGCAGAAAAGTTAGCATGAGTTGGCGCACGCCATCTGGCGAGCTTGTACTTGGTGTGGCTTTGCCAATACAAGAAGTGCGCGTCGTCAGAGGAGCATTGTTGCTGACTAAAAATGGCTCGGATATCGAAGCAGAGATTGCAAAAGTCCAATGGGCGTTTTTCTTATTATTATGTGCCATGTTTTTTCTGACAATCATTCTGGGTCTGTATTTATCGAGGTCAATAACGCGGCCAATAGTTGAGCTAGCAGCCTCTGCAAGACGAGTTGCAAAAGCAAAAGACAAATCCATGAAGATTACCAACCTGCCAAATAGAAATGACGAAATTGGAGATTTGTCCAAAGCGCTTCAAGAAATGACAGATGATTTGCAAGAAAGAATAAAGGCAACTGCAGGATTTGCAGCTGATGTTGCGCATGAGCTAAAAAATCCGCTGACCTCTCTTCGCTCAGCAGCAGAAACCTTTTCAAGGATAAAAAATCAATCTCAGCAACATCTGTTAATGGGCGTTATTCTTGAAGATGTAACAAGGCTCGATAGGCTGATCACCGATATTTCTCAGGCTAGTAGAGTAGAGGCAGAGCTTGCCCAGACCCATCGAGATAATGTCGATTTCAGCGCGCTTGTGGATAGCTGGGTTTCCATGATGCGTGATAGATACCCCGATATTAAACTGAGTTGGAAGCAGATTGATAAGAGCCAAGATAAAACTCATTTTGAGGTGAGTATTCACACTGGAAGAATAATTCAGATTCTGGATAATCTATTGGCGAATGCAATTAGTTTTAACCCTCCTGAACGGGAAATCGGGCTTGAGCTTTACATAACAGGCAGAAACAAACAAAAAATCTGTTTTTCTATTCGTGATCATGGTCGTGGCATTCCTGATGCAAATCTTGATACTATTTTTAATAGATTTTATTCGCAAAGAACTAATGACGAAGCATTTGGACATCATTCTGGTTTAGGGCTTTCGATTGCAAGGCAAATAGCTGAGGCTCATGGTGGGGACTTATATGCAGGTCACGCAGCAGGGAATGGCGCTATTTTCTTTCTCGAACTACCGCTTGCCAAACAGACCTAAGCTTGACAGAAATTGTTTTTTGCCTATTCCTCAATTAAAGTATTTGTTCAAAATAAATAGCATGTTGGTCAAGATTTGGAGCAATTAAGATATGGCAGATGATCCGAGCATTAATAAAGATGCGGCAGATGTGCGTATTATAGTGGTAATTGGACCATCTGGTGCAGGTAAATCAACAGCTTTGAATGCGCTTGAGGATGCTGGTTTTTCGGCAGTGGATAATATGCCCTTATCTTTAATCGATCAATATATTGCGTTAGAAGTTGAAATAGCAAAACGAAGAATTGTACTTGCTGTTGATATGCGAACGACAGGGTTTGAGAAAAAGGTGGTTAAAGGGCTTATTCAAAATTTAAAATCTAAATTTATGGATGCCTGCCAAATTGTCTATATTCATGCGCACCCATCTGAAATTATAAAAAGATATCAGGCGACAAGACGATATCACCCGCTTGTTAAAGCAGGTAATTTAAATGAGGCTATAGAAATAGATTTTGCTGCAATGGACGGGCTTGACGCATTTGCAGATATCATCTTGGATTCAACTGACTCAGACCCTTCTGGATTTAGAGCTATCCTACTCTCTCGACTTGGATTACCTGCTCTTAACCCAGTGCCCCTATCCATATCGAGTTTTTCCTTTCGTAAAGGTGTCCCTGAAGCAGTGGATTATGTATTTGATACAAGGTTTCTTAATAATCCTCATTGGCAGGAGGAGCTTCGTCATCTAACAGGCATAGACAGAAAGGTGCAGGATTTTGTTCAGGCTGATATTGGATTTCAATCCTTTATGAGCAATGTGATACAAATAATAGAATTGGTGCTACCTGCATTGCAACGCACAGGCAGGCCACAATTAGGGGTTGCCTTTGGATGTACAGGGGGGCGTCATCGCTCTGTTACTTCGGCTAAGTATTTGGCCTCTTGGGCCACAGAAAAACAAATCAAACATGTGCTAGAACATTTAGAATTGTGATTGGCAATTATAATAGGGCATTATCGTAGGGAACTATACTTGAGCCAATAGAATAGCCCAATGTAAAATGGCAGGTTGATTCTGGCAGGGACCGAATTTTTTTTAAAGTTTAAACTTAGAAATTTTTTTAAATGATACTTAAAAAAATACTATCACTAGCTTAGTAAGTTTGCTATCACGCCGTAAATGAATTGGATGGATTTAAATCAATGAGCGATTATATTATTGCAGATATCAGCCTTGCTGAGTGGGGCCGAAAAGAACTTTCAATCGGCGAAAGTGAAATGCCTGGTTTGATGGCACTCAGGGAAGAATTTGGGAGCTCCAAACCTCTCAAAGGGGCACGGGTTGCAGGATGTCTTCATATGACAGTGCAAACAGCGGTGCTTATTGAAACCTTAACTGCACTTGGTGCTGATGTGCGTTGGTCGTCATGCAATATTTTTTCAACACAAGACCATGCTGCTGCTGCAATTGCTCAGTCAGGAGTGCCAGTGTTTGCTAAAAAAGGCGAGACATTGGAAGAATATTGGGCCTATGTGGATAAGATATTCGACTGGCCTAAAGGTGAAGCTGCCAATATGATACTGGATGATGGCGGTGATGCGACCATGTATATTTTGCTAGGCGCTAAACTTGAAGCTGGCGAAGAGGTTCTAGAAAACCCTGCCTCAGAAGAAGAAACTTTTCTAAAGCAGCAGATTTTAAAAAGACATCATTCTCACAAAGGCTGGTTTACCCGCCAGCGAGATGCCATAAAAGGGGTTTCGGAAGAGACAACAACAGGTGTTCTTCGTCTATATCAGCTCGCTGAACAAGGACAATTACCGTTTCCAGCAATAAATGTGAATGACTCTGTCACTAAGTCAAAATTTGATAACCTATATGGTGTGCGCGAATCATTGGTAGATGGAATACGCCGTGCCACAGATGTTATGCTTGCAGGAAAGGTTGCTTTGGTATGCGGATTTGGGGATGTGGGCAAAGGCTCTGCTGCCTCCCTTCGTCAGGGCGGCGCACGGGTAATGGTAACCGAAATCGACCCTATATGTGCCTTGCAGGCAGCTATGGAAGGATATGAAGTTGTAACATTAGATGATGTTGCATCTAAAGCTGATATTTTTGTAACAGCGACAGGCAATAAAGATGTGATAACGCTTGATCACATGCGTGATATGAAGGATAGGGCGATTGTGTGTAATATTGGGCATTTCGATAATGAAATTCAGGTATCCTCACTATCAAATTATGTATGGAGTGAAATAAAGCCTCAGGTAGATGAAATTGAGTTTCCAGATGGTAAGAGGATGATTTTGCTTGCTAAGGGACGACTTGTTAACCTTGGGTGTGCAACAGGCCATCCGTCTTTTGTTATGTCTGCCTCATTTACAAATCAGGTGCTGGCACAAATCGAATTATGGCAAGATAGCGATAAGTATGAAAATAAAGTCTATACGTTGCCAAGGCATTTGGATGAAAAAGTTGCCGCGCTTCACTTGGATAAAATTGGTGCCAAACTTACCGAACTAAGAGAAGACCAGGCAAATTATATTGGC